>JBAXCN010000174.1:0-1567 GCA_037141455.1 Bacteroidota bacterium | reverse complement strand
CAGCGTTTTCTTTGATGCAAATGGCAAAAACATCTGCAAAATTATCTTTGTTGGCTCAAGCAAAATTGCCTTATATTTCTTTTTTAACGGACCCTACAACAGGCGGTGTAACTGCTAGTTTTGCAATGCTTGGCGATTTGAATATTGCCGAACCAAAGGCATTAATTGGATTTGCTGGTCCAAGAGTGGTAAAAGAAACCATTGGAAAAGATTTACCAGAAGGATTTCAAACATCGGAGTTTTTATTGGAAAAAGGGTTTCTTGACCTAATTGTAATAAGAACAGAACTAAAACATAAAATTTCGGAATTGTTGTTGATGTTTAAAAATTAAATTACTTTAAAAAAAGCGAAAAGCCAGTGAAATTTCACTGGCTTTTTTTGTAACTTATTTTATATCTTAAAATCTAGGAATGGTAAAATTTTAAAGGCAAAAAAAAAGTGCAACATAAGTTGCACTTTTTATTATGTTTTGGTTTGGATTATTTTTTCCAAACAACAAATTTATCATTTCCTTTAAATTTAGAGAAGAATTCATCTCCTTTGAAAACTGTTCCCCAAAAGTCTATACAATTAACAACGCCAAAAGTACAGAAATACTTCCACCACAAACCTTTTGTACCCATGTAAGAACGGTGTAAGCCAATGAAACCACAAAACCACGCTCTAACCAAAAATCCTGTTTTTGTTTGATCACCGCCGTTTACAGAGTTAACGTTTAACATTAATGCTGTTGCTTCGTCAGATGAATTTAAAGATACTTCTTCAGAGCTAGCGAATAATTGTTCGATTTGAGTATCATCTGCAACGTAAGATGATGTTGATGAAGCAAAACTTGAACCGATAAACAAGCTTGCAACCGCAATTAGAAATAATTTTTTCATAGTTTGTTATTATATTTTATTAATTTTTTGCCAAGTTATATATTTTATTACAATTCCAAAAAATAGTTTTAAAAAATTATTTATCCATCCACATAATCAGTTTCTTTTTGTCGTTGTATTTGGTGCCTGTTTCATCAATCAAAATCATAATACCATCAATTAATCCGAGCAAGCCCACAACACTTGGTACAGCCCACAAAAATGGACAAAAAATACCTGCAACACCAGAAACCAATGTAGCACCTAGATATATAAACCCAGATTGATTATGTCCAAGGTAAAATCTATGTAGGCCCAAGGAACCACAAAATATTCCCAATAAGCCTGCAATTATTTTTTTATTATCGTCGTTTAACTGCGCCGGCAAAGAAGCAGTTGGCAGAAGAATTCCCTGAATTTCTGATAAATTAGAGTATTCTATTTCAGAAGACTCTGCAAATAAATTTTCAATTACTGCGTCATCTGCTTTATAAGGATATTCAATTGCTGCATTAACTTTGTTAAATGCAAAAAACGAAGTGAATAAAATTAGAACAAACAGCCTTTTCATAATATGTAGTTTAAAAATTTTTGATAAAAATAATAACCTAAAATTGAATTATGAAATTTATTTTGATTTTGTTTTCTGCCATAAAATTCTTTTTTTTACATCTTATTAAGTATTAACAAGGTTTTGTTACTAACT
>JBAXCN010000173.1:0-1575 GCA_037141455.1 Bacteroidota bacterium | reverse complement strand
ATGGAATTGTTGGCTTGGCAATAAATATATCTTGGCAAATCTATTTTTGAAATAATATTTGAACAACGACTAATCAAGGCACATGAGTTGGTATTACAAAAGAAATTGTCGTTAAGTGAAATAGCAGGTAAATGCGGTTTTAAAAACAACTATTATTTTACCAGAAAATACAAAGCTTATTTTGGAGAATTACCCTCAAAATCTTTTAAAAATAAATAAAGAAAAATACATTTAAACTGCAATAAATATAATTTAAATTGAAGAAATTCCAAAAGTAATACAAGGATAAGCGCCTAGTTAACTTATACCATAAATTTGAGTGTGAACAATGTGACTAAGTCAAAATAAATTATTTCAAAAGGTATAAAGTTATGAAGTTAATTTTTACACATTAACATTTTACGTTTTGAAGTTCACTAAAACCAAAACAAAATAACACTGTAAAAACAAGTGAATAAAACCAATGAATAAAAACGATTGCTGTAACTACAGCTAATTATTATTATAAATGGTCGTTTTTTGAAAATGGATTAACTAATTCCCTCATGGCTGTAATTTTTTGACAATTACTGCATTTATAAGTTTTGATGGTATAATTTTTTAAAAAATAGTCACTAATAAACCGATAGAAGATATTTTTTTTACATCTATTTAAATCGCCTCTTTTACATTTTGGACACTTGTCGTGCTTTTTACTTTTTATTTTATTCATTTTAATTTTACGGAAAAAATTACTCAAGCCCTTTGAAACCTTGGGCTTTTAATTGGAAAATTAGAATGTATAATACAAATAAAACAATTAGATAATAATAGTATTTCCAATTCTTTTTTAATTGTAAAATATTGATTATTGATGCTATTAAATAAGTTATTTGATACATTGTTTGGTAATAATTTTCTTCAAAAATAATATTCACTAAAGTTAAAGTAGAATAAATAAGGGAAAAGAAACTATAAATTATGGAAAAAATTTCTACTAAAAAAATAAGTACGAATTGGAATTGTGCACAGGGAGTTTAAATATATTGTTCTACCAACTTAATTATTACTATATAAAAAAATTATTTATTTTTCAATTTTTTGTATCCATAAGCTGCACCTGCTATTACCAATATACTAATGCCTCCATCTAAAGGCACATCTTGTGGTTCATCATCAAAGCCTCCGGTTGTGCTTCCTGGTTGTGCATTTGCTGCAAAATTGATTGCTACTACTATGGCTACTGCCATGATTATTTTTGATAAATTTTTCATCTTGTTTGTTTTTTATTGTTGAATTGTTTTTTTGATTCGTCATTGCGAGGAACGAAGCAATCTTACTGTGAGATTGCTTCGTTCCTCGCAATGACGTTTCATTGAGTTTCTAGAAATTGGTCACTGAGCTTTAATTCAAAATTCAACATCTAAAATCCAAAATTCCCCTACTACTTCACAAATTTTACTGTTTTATTGAATCCGTTTTGGTTAGTTACTTTTACTAAATAAACTCCATTGCTTAAGTTCTCTATGTTTAATTGAGCACTGCTATTAGCCATATTGGTTTTTAACACTTCAGCACCTGAAACATTATAAACTA
>JBAXCN010000172.1:0-1586 GCA_037141455.1 Bacteroidota bacterium | reverse complement strand
TATTCGATATTCGTTATTCGATATTCGTTATTCGATATTAACAAATCACATTTCACACTTTGCAATTCACTTCGCACTTTTGGCACTTCGAACTTTAAACGTGCGAAGCAACGTTTATTTTACTCTTCTTCTTTAAAATAAATTTTATAAAACTTACGTCCGTCTTCTTCCACACCTTGTTCAATTAAATTACGGTTTCCGTGAATATAAATATGGAAATTCTTATCGAGCTTAAGTACGCTTTTAAATACCTTGGCTTGTTTTTTTACTGCTTGGGCAGAGATATCAAAACTATCCATTAGCTCCATTTCATTACTTTTGCGGTAAGCTTCATCAAAAGTGCGGAACGATTCAATTACATTTTCATCGGCAAAAACTTGTTTTTCAAACTCTTGTTTATCAAAGATATCATTGGTTTTAAAATAATCAACCGAGCGGTTCAGGTAATCTATTTGGTCGGCTTTGGTTACTTCAAATTCTTCGTTTAATTGTTTAGTAACAAAGTTTTTGGCAATATTCATAAACTCTTTGGTGTGGTTATAATTATTGCTACAAGGTTTTAATTGCAAAAAACTATCTTTCCAATATTGTGCTTCGCTGCCTTTGTTTCCTTTATCTATTATACATACTTTATAACCTTGGTCGGCATTGGTGTTAAATATTAAACAACCTTTGTCTAACTTATCTATGTTTATTCCATCGTTATAAGTAACATCAAATACATTATCTGTTTGGTTCAGTTTTAAAAAATCGTATTTGTTTTCCGATTTAAAAATACCAATGGCTTCCACTTCTTCATCTTCTACCTGAATATTAGCAAAATAGGCCACAAACAAATCGCCACTTTTTATTTGAGGGTGAGTTGAAAGTTCATATAAATGTTTTGCAATATTTATGCTATTGATATGAAAAGCACTTCCATGTTCAAAAGATTGGAATGCGTAATTATAAATAGGGTTTAGCTTAAAATCGTTATTGCTAAAACTAAAATTGTAAAACTCAGGATTACTGAATGATGAAACAAAAAAACGCATTAATAATTCCTTTAATTTACCATCACTTATATCCAATAAATCTTTCGAGATTATTAAGTCTTCGTTATTGGTTTTATTCCCTACTTGGTGTACCGAAACTTTTTCTAATTGCGTAGTTTCTATTTCAAATTTTTCTGCCATATTTTAACTAAAATAATGGTGGTAAATATAAGAAGTTTGTTGGATTATAGATTTTCAACTTTGCAACTAATCTCAAAAATCAATTGCATCTTTAATTCGTAATGATCAATTGCCGCGCCCTTTAGGGCTTGGATAAGAGGATAATAGACAAACGGCTTTAGCCAAATTCTATTTTTTTAAAGCCAATTGCTGTATTAGTTTTGGCTAAAGCCGTATTATATTTTTATTATTCCACGCCCTAAAGGGCGTGGCAATGGATATTTGCCTCAATCAATTTTTGTCCAAGGTCGGTGTCCTCACCGCACCTTGTTCGATTGGTGAGGACACCCAACCGAGGACAAATAAGTTTTGGCTAAAGCCGTATTGCATTTTTATTATTCCACGCCCCAAAGGGCGTGGCAATGGATATTT
>JBAXCN010000171.1:0-1597 GCA_037141455.1 Bacteroidota bacterium | reverse complement strand
TCACCAATCACTCCATATCGATTGGTGAGGACACCCGAGAACTAAAAAATTGATCGGTGATAACACCGACCAAAGGCAATAATTAGCATTTACTTATTCAAAATTTTCTTTCCTAAGCCAATATTTGTGGTAAAATTTTTTCTCTTTAATTTTAAAAATAAAAAATTGGTTATATTCATCTGGTTTTTTACCTCCAAAACCATCAAAAATTTTATGGTTTAAACTACTTAAAGGAATGAAGTTTGAAATTAAAGTATCCATTTTATCGTTTGAGTTTAATAGCCATACTTTAATCATTGGTTCACTTTTTAAGTAAGCTATACTAAACTTTTTTTTGTTGTTACTAATTTTTGTAAACTGCCAGTAAAACCTTGGGCATTCTCCATAAACTTCTACTTTAATCATTTTGTAATTTTTTACTGGATTTATAATTGTAATTTCACTCCCTTTTGGCACTCTATAATCCAAATTTAGCTTTACACACCTGGTAATTTTTAATTCGTAATATATATTATTTTTAATGGTAACTTGCTTCACTTTAACCGATTTTGTAGGTTTCCAATTTTTTCCATTTCTTTCCCAAAGGGTAAATAATCGGGGATTTATACAAGTATCTTTTATAGGAATTAATACAGTTATGGTATCATCAAATTTACAGTTAGGACTATTATTTCCAATCGAAATCATTCCACCAGTTATTAATTGACCATCGTTCTCAGTATTGGTATTCATGCCTTGTGCCACCATTTGCTCGGTTGAAAATGTTTCAACAAATTGAATTTTATTTCCAATTTTCTGTAAGTTACATTTTTTCATTTTAAAAATAGTTCCATTTTCCATCACAAGGCTGGTGTCTCCATCAATACATGAGTCTTTTACAATTACCTTTTTTTCTGTAGGCAATAAAGTTGCAATAATATCTACCCTTCGGTTTCTGCTTTTTTTATCTTCCGAAATAGAATCGAAAGAAGCATACTTTTCGCCAAAATAGTTTTCAAAAATGATTCGCTTGTTTATACCCAAATTAAGTAATTCGTTTTTAACTTGATTTGTTCTTTTGTTCGAAAGCCCAATATTATAAATGCTATCCGCATCCGAATCGGTATAGCCCTTTATCGATATTTGAACTATGTTATAATTTTTTAACGAATCGCATAATGTTTTCAGTTTTTGTTTGTGTTCATCGGTTAAATCATATTGGTTGGATGCGTAAAATAATTGCGCTTTTTGAATTTTTTGTGCCATTGCAGCACCATAACTCAATAATAAAATGAGGATTAATTTTGTTTTCATAAGTAGTAGGTATTTAAAATGAGAACTATAATTTAAACGCATAATCTTAAAAATTATTTAATAGCCCTAATTTTTATTTTATTACTATTGAAAAAAATTTAGAAAATGATAGTAGGAATAATACCCGCCCGATACGAAAGTTCACGTTTCCCCGGAAAACCATTGATTGATATAGAAGGTAAAACCATGATTGAAAGAGTTTACGAACAAGCCAGTAAGGCCAAATCGTTAACGCATGTTATAGTTGCCACCGATGATGAACGCATTTATAACCATGTAGAAAGTTTTGGAGGCAAAGCTGTAT
>JBAXCN010000170.1:0-1612 GCA_037141455.1 Bacteroidota bacterium | reverse complement strand
GTATTGTGTTGATTTGGAGTTTTTGGGGTGATTTTTAAGGGGTTGTTTTGAGTAAGAGAGGAGTAAGTGTTGAGATTTAGTTAGGCGTAGTAATGCTTAGGTAGTTGGTTTGGAAGTGAAAAAGTAGTTTTTTATGAGAAATCGATTTTAAGGGGTTTTTTAGTGGGGTAAAATTTTAGTTTAAAAGAAGTTGTATTTTTATAGCTTTTTCTACCAACTGCATTTCGTTATCTAAAATTATTCCTAATTTGCTTTTAAGTCTTTTTTTGCTCACGGTCATTATTTGGTCTGCCATGGCTTTGCTTTTTTTGTTATTGATTGTAACGTATGCTTCACATGGATAACATTTGTTTGTGTTGTTTGTTAATGGAATAACCTGCACTCTATTTGATGCTTCGTTTGCAAAATCATTGCTTATTACCACAGCTGGTCTAGTTTTTTGTGTTTCGCCACCTATTGAAGGATTGAAGTCAATCCACCATACCTCGCCTCTTTTAATTAAAATCATCGTTAATCAAACCTTCTTCCCATTCATAAGATTCTTTTTCTCTTTGTTTGTCATTAGCCATTGTTTGATATGCTAATTTGAGATTATCATTTGTAACATATGGTTTTATTATTTTTTCTATAAATTTACTAATTTTTCTTCTTCCTATTGTTAAATAAAGGTCATTATATACCTTTTCCTCTATTGTAATAGTTAATTTTTTTTTCATATTTATGTACGTGTAAGTATACGTATAATGATAATATAAAAACATCTTAATGTAAAGAAAAAAATTAACTATCATCTAATTGTAGGATAGAAATTTTCTACCACAATGATAATTTTTAGTGATAAAAAGGGCTAAATTTGAGGTTTAATTAGTTTTTTAAAAAACTAATAATGGTCTTTGCAACTTAGTATGTAAATTACAGAATCTTCTACTTTGTATACAAGTCTATGGGTTTTATCTATTCTTCTTGACCAAAAACCGGATAAATCATGTTTTAATGGTTCGGGTTTACCTATTCCAGTAAAATGGTTGCGTTGTATATCTTCTATTAAGGAGTTTATACGTTTAACTACTTTTTTATGATTTAATGACCAAGTTCTGATATCACTAACTGCCTTTTTAGACCAAAGGATCTTCAATCCATTCATCGTCTTTTAAGGTTTTTAGTATTTCTTCTTTTTTATTTTTAGATGGAGTTATAGATTGACTCATCCACCAATCATCTTCTATTTTTTTTAGCCTTTCAAAATCTTTTTTTGATAGTAAAACAGACATAGTTCTACCATGTCTTATTATTTCTACTGCTTCATGTTGAGAGTTGTCTATCATTTCAGAGAACTTGTTTCGTGCTTCATTTGTACTATATGTACGCATAATGTAATTTTGATAGTTATGTACTAATTGTACATAAATTTATTTTTGTTATCAAGTAGTACTACTTTTATTATTTTAAATGTATCAAGTGTTGTTGAAAAGTTTATAGATTATTGGCTGAAAGTAAGTAATAATTTAAGTAAAAGTTTTAAATTGGAAATTGATTTATATAATGTAGTCAATTTTTTAGAAGAAACTTTTTATATTTATCAATTTTATTTTTTTGATTTAGATTCTTTGGT
>JBAXCN010000169.1:0-1623 GCA_037141455.1 Bacteroidota bacterium | reverse complement strand
CAAAAAATAAAAGCGACGACGAAGGAGAGTACATAGATTACGAGGAAATAAAATAGATAACCATATCAATTGAAAAGGAATTTAAAAAATTAGTTTGTAATTTAATAAGTTTCAAAAGGTCCTCTTGCATTCGTTGTACTGGTGAGGGATATTGCCCAGATTTTTCAAATATTGCCAGCAGTATGTGGTTTAAATGAATTGGTTGGATGCATGAACAGTTGACATTGCTTTATGAAAAACTTTAATATTTACCGCTTTTTTGCGGAGAATAATGCCTATATTTACCGCAAATAAATTCAGATAGTGGCAAAATATATCTATGAATACAAAAACTGGACAAATTTTACTTGGCGTGAAACCCGCATAAATGCTATATTTGGAGAGGTCCGTAATATGCAAGGCAAGATAATTGGCCAAATGAATACTTTGGGTTTTGCAACTAAGGAAGAAGCAACACTTAAAACGTTAACACTAGACGTGATTAAATCATCAGAAATTGAAGGAGAAAAACTTGACTATGTTCAAGTTCGTTCATCCATTGCGAGACGTTTGGGTATTAATATAGCCGGACTTGTTGTTTCAAGTAGAAACGTAGAAGGTATTGTAGAAATGATGCTTGACGCAACTCAAAATTTCCAAAAGCCACTAACTCACAAAAGACTATTCGGATGGCATTCGGCACTTTTCCCAACAGGACATAGCGGAATGCAAAAAATACAAGTTGGTCGTTATCGCTCGGGAGAAATGCAAATAGTTTCTGGAGCCTTAGGAAAAGAAAAAGTCCATTATAAAGCAGTCCACGAAAGTAAGGTAAAGGAAGAAATGGATTCGTTTTTAAAATGGTTCAATAGCAACTCCTTAATTGACCCTGTTCTAAAATCTGGTATAGCTCACTTCTGGTTTATTATTATCCATCCTTTTGACGATGGAAATGGACGAATAGCAAGAGCCATTTCCGATTTAATGCTTGCCCGAGCAGATAAAACAACTGAACGTTATTACAGTATGTCAAGCCAAATATTGGTTGAACGCAAAAAATATTACGAGATTTTACAAGAGGTTCAGCACAGCAGTGGCGACATTACGAACTGGTTATACTGGTTTCTGCATTGCCTTAATAACTCATTGCAATCAACAGAAATTACTTTAAACAAAATATTACGCAAAACTGAGTTTTGGAAAATTCACGAAACTATCAACATTAATGAAAGACAACGTTTGGTGCTAAACAAATTGTTTGACGGATTTGAAGGAAAATTAAAATCATCCAAGTGGGCAAAGATGGCTAAATGTTCACCCGATACTGCTTTAAGAGATATAAAAGACTTAATTGAAAAAGGCATTTTACAACAAGAGCAACAGGGTGGGCGCAGCACTAACTATGAACTGAAGGTCTTTTGAAAGCAACAGTTATACCAACAATAGTTTTTTGCAATAAGAAGGCACCTGCTAAGATTTGGAGTTTAATTATGTTTAATATGGTGATTTTTAGCATATCAGGAAGTATTTAAAAGCCTTTCCTAATGCAAATAAATAGTTATGTTTAATTAAAACTTAATAGCTCAAAAAAATAAAATAAAAATAGTATAATTGCTAATTCAAAAGTAAAGCCAATTATGAATT
>JBAXCN010000168.1:0-1652 GCA_037141455.1 Bacteroidota bacterium | reverse complement strand
GAGATTTAGAGATTTAGAGATTTAGAGATTTAGAGATTTATTGATTTAGAGATTTATTGATTTAGAGATTTAGAGATTTAGAGATTTATTGCTTCATTTCTAATTCATTTCTGTGTAATCTGTGAAATCTGTGGCTATCGGGTTGTGGCTTAATTCATTAAAAATTTCTACCCAAACTAACACCAAACCAATTAATAAAAGTTTCGTTTCTATAATGTGGCGTATACAATATTTTTAGTAATGTTTTGTTGTTATCAATTACCCTAAATCCAGCTAAAAAAGTGGGGAATATTTCTCTTTCTGTAAAATTTTTAGTTGCCAAAGTATAGCCTGTACCAAACTCTAACTTTTCTTTTCTTTTTCCTAAAACCAAACTAACTGAAAAAGGCATAGCTACTGATCCTTCATCTAAGTAAACACTATTAAGCAATCGGTAGTTTATTGGTGAATAACCTATGCCAATTCTGCCAGATATTAATACGTTTCGGTTATAATTTCTAAATAAATACTTTTCGTAATTAATACTCCATAACAGTGCTGAACCTCCTAATTCTACAAACCAAATATTCATTCCAGTGGGTTCCACATAAGGTTGCACCTCATCTTCTGTGTATTGAGCACTTAAATTACTTACGTTAATAATAAATAATAATAAAAATATGCGTTTTAAACTTAACATTTGTGCAAGTATAAATGAAGTTAAGCAGGCTTAAAAATATAATTTTCTTTTTGCATTGGGGCAGTTTCGATATTTGCTTAGGAGTTATAAGTTTAATGTTGCCTTTGTATTTTCAAATTAATGTAAAACCAACCTTGGCTTGGTTTTTTATTTTACCAAGTTCTGTTTGGCTTATTTACTTTTTCGATCATTTATTAGATTCAATGAAAAACGTAAATATAATAAGTGAAAGGCATTTATTTATTCAAAAACATCAATTTGTTTTCAAAATAATTGCCGCAATTATTATTATAGTAAATGCAGTGTTGGTAATCAAATACTTTAGCTTTTTTCATTTAACCAAAAGCATATGGATATTGTTGGTTTGCTTTGTTTATTTTCTGCTTAATTATTTCAATGTAAAATGGTTCATTAAAGAATTTTTTGCAGCAATAATATATGCAGGTGGCATTTGTTTTTATCCGTATATTGTTAATGAAAGTAGTTTTTTTTATCAAGTTTTCATTATTGCATTTTGCATGCAATTGTTTGTGCTGGCATTAATTAATTTACTTCAAATATCCATTCGCGAAACCAATACTGACAAGAATTTACATATGAAAAACATTTCGAATGTTATTGGACAAAATCTTTCTAATTTATTGTTAATTTCACTTTATTTCCTAGCAGGATACATACTTTTTAAGTTCCATTTTTCAGCATCAATCACAATTGGATTTATTAGTTGCTTTGCCATTCACTTAATTCATTTTACCAAACTCTCCAACCAAAAGTATAGATTGATAACAGAGTTTAGTTTTATGCTAATTGGAATAATATATTTAATAGGAAAAAATTAAAACCTTACACCAAAAACAACAGTATTTATTGGATTAAAAAATTCCTTAAAATTAGGGTTAACTGAGCCATCAAAAATTTCTCTATTGTACCCAAAACAAGTTTCAGTACTTAAATAAATGTGGTTAGTTGGATA
>JBAXCN010000167.1:0-1669 GCA_037141455.1 Bacteroidota bacterium | reverse complement strand
TTAAACTTAACATTTTTAGATAACCATGACTTGAATCGTTTTTATTCTATTATGAAAAATGATTTGAAAAAGTATAAAATGGGAATTGGTTTACTTTTAACCATGCGTGGAGTTCCAAGCATTTATTATGGAACCGAAATTTTGGTTAAAAATCCGCAATTGCCGCGCAAAAGCGATGGAGAAGTGCGGATGGATTTTGTAGGTGCTTGGCCACAAGATAAAATTACAAAGTTTACAGTTGAAGGAAGAACCGAAGAAGAAAATGAAGCATTTAATTACCTTAAAAAATTAGCTAATTGGCGTAAAAATAACGAAGCCATTACTAAAGGAAAAACCACTCATTTTGCAGTAGATAATGGAGTTTATGTTTACTTTAGATACACCGATAAAAAGGCAGTAATGATTATAATAAATCGTAGTGCAAAAACACAAACCATTACTTTTAAAAAGTATAATGAGATACTTAATAAGTTTAATAAAGCTAAAAATATCATTTCAGAAAACACTGTTAATTTTTCCGATAAAACCATGCAAATAGAACCAGATATAATTGGTGTTTTTGAATTAGCGGAGTAGTTCTCAGTTTTTAGTTTTAAAGAAATTAGAACAAAGAAAATAACGAATGTCGAATAAGGAATTTTGATTGTTGAAGTTATTTATGAAAAATCGTTAGCGTTTACAATGCAAAGTCGAATTATAGCCAACAGAATCAAAGTCAATTTAAAAATGTGTTACCTTGAATAAATTAAAATAATAGTTAACGTTAGAAACCTTCTGTACAATATAAGGCAAAAAAAAACTAATTATAAGTATTACAAATGACTTTCTGCTAAATTTACAATTTTTTTTATTGTAGCATATTTATAAATTGCGACCTAATGAAAAAAATATTACTTACTCTATTTTTATCTGTTACCTGTTTTTATATTGTTAACGCACAAGAAAATGTTGATAATAAAGACAAAGGCGAATTTTCAGGTAATTTTCAAAACACCAATCAGTTTTATGTAAACGATGCAAAAATTGGAACTAACACTACTCAATACAAACGTGAACTTTCGAGTGCTGATGCTTGGTTGTTTTTAAGTTACAAATTAAAAGGGTTTAAGTTTAATTTACGTTACGATGTGTTTAACAATACACCCTTATTTAATCCAAGTGAAGCATATACTAAAAGCGGAATTGGAATTTGGAGTGTAAGTAAAGACATTGATAATTTTAACATAACAGTTGGTTATTTTTACGATCAATTTGGAACAGGAATGGTGTTTAGGGCTTTTGAAGACAGAAACTTAGGGTTGGACTTTGCCATAAACGGAGTAAGATTAATTTATACCCCAACCGAAAACACACAAATAAAAGCATTTACTGGCTTACAAAAATTTAGGTTTGATGTGCGCCCTGAAGTTATTAAAGGATTAAATATTGAACATAGAATTGAATTAAACGAAAACCTAAATTTACAATTAGGTGCCAGTGCCGTAAACAGAACCATAGACCAAAACACTATGAATACTGTTGTGGGTGCAATAAATAACTATGAACTAAAAAACCGTTTTACACCTACCTATAATGTGTATTTAGGAAATATTTATAATACCCTAAGTTATAAAAAATTTAGTTTGTATACCGAGTATTGTCAAAAAAGTAAAGAAGCCATATTTAATCC
>JBAXCN010000166.1:0-1719 GCA_037141455.1 Bacteroidota bacterium | reverse complement strand
CATTCACTTGGAAATTTCGCTTATCCTTCGTTCTAACCTCCAAATAAGAAGCATAAGTTGCTGATTTTGATTGATCTTTTGTAATAATCGTATCAATATCAGGGTAAAATGCACTCTCTACAACATTCAATTTAATGTCATGATCATCAATCCAATAAGTGGCTAAACGCTTTTCAGTTATAAAATTACCTGAAGTACGTTTCCCACCTAAAGCACCTTGTGAATCAAAAAGCAATATCTTTTCCCCCTCATCCAAAATCCCCAAACTTCTTATATACTTTAGATCTTCAGAGCTCAATTGATCACCTTTCTTGATCGCACTTCCACAAGAACTTATAAAGAATATAACCCACATAAGAATTCCAAATACCTGTATTCTCATAATTTTTACTTAGAAGTGTTTTGAAAATCAATGACTTGAATTATGGATTAAGTTCTATCTTTTTCCCGCTAAATTGACATTTACCTCATACTAAAGGTTGTTTGCATGACAAAAATGGAATTTTCGAATACGAATATAGTAATTTAGATTATTTCCCTAATTGTGCTTTTGTCTCCTTGTTAAATTATTGATTAACTCTTTTCATGTTTAATTCTGATTTTCTAAATCATTCAACAGTAAATTTTTTAACATAATCATTTTATTACACTGATTCCTAAATCAATTTTCATCTACGATTGATTTATTATTATTCTCTAATTATAATTTATTCATTTTAATTCAGTTCGTCATTTTATTTTGATAATAGTTTGCAAAATCAATTGGATGAGAACGAATGATTTCCTTTTGTTTTTCTGATAAGATTTGCTCAATCTTCATAAAACAATTTTGTTGAATTTGAATAAGGTTTAATTCATTTGAATTTATATGTTTTGAACTTTTTATTATGAGTGAATCCGATCCTTTCCTTAATTTAATTACCTCTTTCATTCGTTTATTTTCATCTTGAATCGAGGTGTTTAATTTTGTTTTTTCTTCAATATAGTGAGAATTTATCTCATTTATATTTTTCCATTGATCTTCACTTAGATCAATAAATTTCTTAACTGAATCATCCAATAATATTGGAAGTTCTAATTCAGTATTGGATGATTTGTTTCTATCATTTATTTTAACAATCACGAGTATGATCACTAATACGGTAATTAAGAATATTGCTGGATATTTATTTTTCATATTTCATGGTGATAAATAGTTCACCTTATCCCTTATAAATGACAAAAATAACTATATTTAGGAAGAATCATATTCTTTATTAAATATCATTATATTACATTATTTACACTTTGAAATAAATTAATGTAATAATTTACATATATTCGTTATATATGCAAAATAGTTTATCCAATAATTTTGTCAGTATAATTTTGCTTTCTAATTAATTTGTACATAAAATTATAACATATTTTCATTCCTGTTTTGAAAACCAACTTACTTGATGTTATAATGCAATCATAACTTATTATATTCTAGATTTATACACTTAAAAAAAGTTTTAGTTCTAATAAAACTTAATTTTATTCATTTCATTCATGCAACATTTCATCTAGAAAATTCATCTCATATTCACTTTAGTCTATTTTTGCTCGCTCGTTTCGGTATATGTTCATTTTACTTATACATATACTATGATAAATTCATTAACAATTTTAAATTTCGAATTTCGTGATCGCATTGGTTTTGGTTTGATTTTTATTCAAGCTTCTCCTTTCTATCCT
>JBAXCN010000165.1:0-1726 GCA_037141455.1 Bacteroidota bacterium | reverse complement strand
GGCATTCGTAAAGATTTTTGGGGTTTTGTATGGATATTTGGGTTCATTTTACAACGGGTTAAAACCCATTGCTATCAAATGGACGGTCCAACTGAGCTTAAATGTTTATTATTGTTTCATAAAAAAACCGACCCAATTAATTGGGTCGGTTTTGATAAAAAGTTTTAACAAATTTTATTTAGTTATAACAAACGATTTACTAAAAATTCCTTTTTCAGTATTCATTCGTACAAAATACAATCCATTGCTTTGATTCGATAAATCAAAAGTATTTTTTGTATTTAATTTACTATCGAACTTAACTACTAGCTGTCCGGTAATATTATAAATTTCAATGCTATTTACTTCTAATTCATTCAAAATATCAATATTAATTATTCCTTTACTTGGCGAAGGATACATGCTAAAGTAATTTTCGAATTTGTTTTCAATTAATCCAACATTACAAACTTCTTCTAACACATTTACTTGGCGTGTTACTTGTACCGATCTGTTTCCTGAAGGATCAGTAACAATATAAGTTACAGGGTAAATACCTGGTAAATCATTACGCAATGAACTGATGTCAGTTAAAACCTGCGATTTTAAGTTAGGATAATAATTATCTTGAACATTAAATCCTGGCTCTTCAAACGTACAGAAACGATTTAAATTCATTGGATTTGCACCTAATAAATTAATAACTGGCTTGCTGCGTTTTACTATTTTCATAAAACGAGTTATGCTGTCTGAATTGCCTACACAATCGGTAACTACAAACTTAACTGGGAATGTACCTAAAGTATCGTTACGTAAAACACTTGGTGTGCGTACAATTGTTAAAGTGTTTTGAGCACAATAATTATCAGTTGCAACTACTCCAGGAATTGTAAAGTTAGTTAACACCTCTACTTCAGTTGTTAAACTACCTGTTAAAGTAATACTTGGTTTAATAAAGTCTGATACGTTTACAACAATTGTTAAAGTATTAGCCACGTTACCCGATGAATCTGTAACATTATAAACTACAAAGTATTTTCCAATAATATTAGGGAAAACGCCACTATTAAACATTAAACTCAAAGTTCTATCATAGTTATCAGTAGCGGTAACTATTGATGTAGGATTAAATATTGAATTAATTTGGTGGTTGTATTCAGCAGTTAAAAACTTCTTAGTAATAATAGGTTTTGTTGTATCTCTTACTCTAACCAAACGTGTTAAAGTTTTATTGAAATTAAATGCATCGGTTACACTGTAAGTCCAAGTATAATTTCCAACTTTGTTTTTGTTAAAATTACCTCTATTAACAATTACATTTGAATTCAAAGAACCTCCAGTGTTATCCAACGCTACAAATCCTGGGTCAACTGGTTCTGTTCCTACTTCAACTGTATAAGTTGTTGGTGGATTTAAAACCAAAACTGGTCCGGTACTATTTAATTCAACAATTACAGTTCTGTATAACGTATCTGAAGTATTACCTGAATAATCAGTTACAAAATACTTAATCAAATATACACCAATATTAGCAGTATCAAGTGTTGAAATAGTTCTAACTCTGTTGCTAATATTTCCTTCAATATTATCAGTAGCAGTTACCCAAGGATCTACAAATGTTTTGTTTATTTCAGTACGTATAATGTTGGCACTAAAAGCCGAACCATTAAATACTATTGATGGTTTTACTAAATCTTGTTTCACTGAAATATTAAAATCTTTAAACATTCCAATAGTTCCGTATACC
>JBAXCN010000164.1:0-1734 GCA_037141455.1 Bacteroidota bacterium | reverse complement strand
GATGTTTATGTAATGGTTATTGAAAGCGAAAATGGGGAAGAGGTTTATGGAGGAGAAAGGATACATATTGTAAATGATTATGCGCCAATTCCTTTAGTAGATGCAATTAAGTTAGTTGATGAAAAAATAATAAATCTAGTTCAAAGTTACAAAGAAAACAGGGCTGGTGAACTTTGTGGATTATGGAATTCTAAATATTTAGCTGGGAGAGGATTAGGTCAGTTTCTTATTAAAATTGGTGTATCATTAGCAATGCAATTAGAAATAAAAACTTTATTTGCATTGTGTGCACCTTATACAGTAAAAACATGCCAAAATGCAGGGTTCAGTATTCTTCAAGAAGTAGGAGATAATGGATCATTTAATTATCCTAAATTAGGTTTGGTTGCTACTGCTGTTAAAATTGAAGACTTAAAAAATATAGAGTTTGGAGATAAAGATTTTGAGAAAGATATTTTATCAATGTATAATGAGCCAAACAAAGTTATTCAGCACATAGGTGAAAGTAAGGTTTTTGATATAAATTTACAATTAAACTTTCAATTAAAATAATTTCAACTATGAAATTTATTTATTTTATTTTTTTATTCATTATAAATTCATTAGTAACAAACGCACAAAATTGGATATTAATTGATGATTCTTTAAACGAAATTAACTTAGCTAACAAAGTATCATATTTTAAAGATTCAACCAATAAATTAACCGATAGTGTTTTATTAAATGAAGTTAATTTTATTGAGTCAAAAAATGAATTCCTTAACTTTAAAATTACTAAAAGTACTATTTGGTTAAAAATTGTTTTTAAAAATACACAAAGCAAAATTTTAAAAAATTATTTATGTATTGATCAATTAAATATTAACAAATTAGAATTATTTAAAGTAGAAAACAATAGTTTAATTAAAGTTGATAGAACATTTGGAACAGATTTTAACATTATAAATAAAAAGTTTCCTGTTTCTGGTTTTACATTTAAAATTAATTTGAATCCTAATGACTCATCCATATATTACATAAAAGTAAGTACAAAAGGTCAATTATTTATACCTCTTTTCATTAGGAATTACGAAACTTATAATAATTTATGGTTTAATAGATTTTTGTTTTTTGGAATTTATGTTGGGATTATAGCTGCTTTACTATTTTACAATTTATTTTTAGCAATAAGTATATACGATGAAAGAAAAACATATATATGGTATTTATTTCATACCTTATTTATTTTATTAACGCAATCTAGTTTACAAGGTTTTTCAAATTTGTTTTTATGGTCAAATAATCACTTTATGGCCAATCAAAGTGTGAATTTATTTACTTGTTTAGTAAGTATTTCTGGAATCGAATATGCAAAGTCGTTTCTTCATTTGAAAGTAACCAAAAATTATATTATAAAATTTTTATACCTTTATCAAATTATTTATTTAGTAATTTTTTTTATAAGTATATTAGGTTATGTAGATGTAGCTTATACAATTATTCAACCTGTACAGCTTTCTATTGCTATACTAATGATAACATTGTCATCTAATCTAGTTTTTAAAGGTAATAGATTGGCTTTGTTTTATTTAATTTCTTGGTTTACTTTATTTGTTGGAATTATTATTTTTATTTTAACTGATTTACAGATTTTACCCTATAATTTATTCACCTCTCAAATACTACTTTATGGCAGTGCATTGCAAGTAATTTTATTAAGCATAGCCCAAGCCGATAAGTACAACATATTAAAAT
>JBAXCN010000163.1:0-1735 GCA_037141455.1 Bacteroidota bacterium | reverse complement strand
CCAACCAAATAAAACTCTTTGCGGTTGGCGGTATCCGCCAAGGTGGACACCAACTGAGCGGGAAAAGAGTAGTAACTTATGGCGTTGAAATCAGTTTCAAAATTGATTCAATAGCAGTATCAAAAGCCAACCAATCTATGGGTTTAGGGGCAAAAAAATAAATGGTGTTATCGTGTAGTGCTTTTTTTACTTTATCAGATTCTACATGTGCCGATATTAAAATGCGAAAAGCATTAGGTTTTGCTGTTCGGCAAATGTTCAAAAAATCTAGACCCAACATTTGCGGCATTTTTTGATCAGCAATTATAATATGAATATCGTGTAGTTCTAAATTTTCTAAAGCTTCAGAAACTTGTGTAAAGCTAAGCACGTTAAATTCTCGCCTCAAATATCCTTTTAAAGAAAAAACATTATTAGGTTCATCATCCAGCAACAATATAGTTAGCTTTTCTTTCATTGTAAATGTTTCATTATTTTTTTTGTTCAATATCTTTCCTGTACCTTTTTTATCCTAATCTTTGCGGCAGCAAATTACTTTTTACTTTCAATTTCTCTGATAAATCAACTAAGAAGGTCTTTACGACTATGAACATTTAATTTTTTTAATAAATGCTTGATGTGTTTGCTGGCGGTATCTATGGCAATGCCTCTTTGCACAGCAATATCTTTTGTGGGTATGCCATTTGCAATATCCAAATAAATTTCCTTTTCTGTTTTTGTGAGCTTGTAAAGGTTAGCCTTTATTTTGTCTGCCGCGGCAGTTTCAGTTGTGGCGCTGGTTTGCGTTAACCTTTCATAAGTTTTTGAAAGTAATAAACCAATGGAGTTGTGTATTTCACATTCACTAATTACATCTTCGTACGGTTGATTTACGGTGTTTTTTAATTGATACTTTTCTGTCAAATTAGGGGCAAGCAAATAGAATTTACTTTCGGGAGATATATAATTAAAACGATACATTACCGATTCAGTTTCATCTATGCTATACCTACTTTCCATAAATACAGTAGATGGTTTTTGATGTTGTGCATAGTAGATAGGTTCGCTACGATTATAACCTAAACATTTTTTAATACCAGCATTATATTTTTCTAGCATAAGCTCAATAGAAGTAGAGATGGTAGGATTGGTGTGGACAATTAATACAGGAATCATTTGAGTAAAAAATATTATATTTTAGTATAAAATTTTAGCAACTCAATATTACTAAAAATTTGCATACCAAAACAACAACGCTGTAAAAAAATTTTATTTAGTTCCCCAAAATTTCATTTCCTACCCCAAAAACATTTTTCCTACCCCAAAATAGTTTGAAACTACCCCAAATCGTACCCCAAGAAAGTGGGCTTGGGGTATTTACAATTTGCTGTTGCTTGCCCTAAATTTGATAGCAACTAACAGTATTAACCATTTAAAATTTAAAAATTATGGCATTTCTTTTACAGATCCACGCTTGGTTGGTCTTTGCGACCAACCAAATAGTATGGGTAAGATATAACACATCTTGTTGGCAAGCCTAGGTAGAGTGTGATGAAAACAAAGTTCATAACAAAAAGCAAGAAACATATAAAAAGAAAATACAAACCTAAAACCAAATAAAAAAAAACTCCGCCGGGATGAATAAAAAAAAAGAAAAACCAGCAAAACTTGGCTTACAACAAAGGTTTCTTTAGGCCACCATGTTTTGCAACACCCCAAAAGGGACAGGCATAAAAACTTTGAAACCTAAAAATTT
>JBAXCN010000162.1:0-1758 GCA_037141455.1 Bacteroidota bacterium | reverse complement strand
AACCAATCAACTCAATCAACCATATTACCTTCATCCATTTTTTAATAAACTAGACATTCTCATAAAAATAGTTGAATTTACATAGTTAAGCTTTGTGGTTTTTTTTGCTCTTTTGTGCCATAAAAATTAATAATTAAAAATATGTACGTAATAAAATTTGGAACTGACGGATGGAGGGGAATTATAGCCGATGAATTTACAGTAGAAAATGTAAAACGTGTGGCACAAGGAACAGCAGATTATGTGAAAGCAAATTTTGCCAATAACTTAAATGTAGTTTTGGGTCACGATTGTCGTTTTGCAGGCGAATTATTTGCTGAAACTACTGCAAAAGTTTTATGTGCCAATGGCATAAAAGTAATCATGGCTAAAGGTTTTGTAAGCACGCCCATGATTAGTTTGGGTGCGGTAAAACAAGGTGCAGCTTTAGGTGTAATTATTACTGCAAGTCATAACCCACCTGCATATAACGGATTTAAACTAAAAGCACATTATGGCGGACCAAGCAGTCCTGCGGTAATTGATGCTGTTGAAAACGCCATTCCTGATACTTTTACTTTGCCTTTAAAAAGTATTGAAACTTTAATAAGTGAAGGCATGGTAACTTATGCCGACCTTGAAACCATGTATGTTAACGAGGTAGAAAGTAAATTTGATTTAAAATTAATAAAAGAAAGCAAGTTTGAATTTGCGTACGATGCCATGTATGGTGCTGGGCAAAATGTAATGCACAGGGTTTTTCCTGAAATTACCATGTTGCATTGCGATTATAACCCAGGTTTTGATGGGCAAGCACCAGAACCTATCCATAAAAACTTAACAGAATTTAGTGAGTTAATTCGCATTAGTGAAGAAATAGATTGTGGTTTGGTAACTGATGGCGATGCGGATAGAATTGGTTTATACAATGGCAAAGGCGAGTTTGTTGATTCGCACCATATCATTCTTTTATTGGTTCATTATTTACACAAATACAAAGGAATGGATGGAAAAGTAATTACTACTTTTAGTGCTACTTCAAAAATTACCAAACTTGCCGAAGCTTATGGTTTACCAATAGAAATTACCAAAATAGGTTTTAAATACATTTGCGAAAAAATGGTTACCGAAAATGTATTAGTAGGTGGCGAAGAAAGCGGTGGAATAGCTATTAAAGGATTCATTCCTGAACGCGATGGTATTTGGATTGGTTTAACACTTTGGGAATTTATGGCTAAAACTGGAAAGAGTTTAGACGAATTAATTCAAGAAGTATACGATGTAGTTGGTAGCTTCGCAATGGGTAGAATTGATTTACACATTACCGAAGAAATTAAACAAAATGTATTGGCCAATTGCAAAGCAGAAAAATATACTCAATTTGGAAGCTACAAAATAGAAAAAACCGAAGATTTAGATGGATTTAAATTCCATTTAGGAAATGGCGAATGGGTAATGATTCGTGCAAGTGGAACTGAGCCTGTATTGCGCGTTTACAGCGAATCGAGTACTGACGAAAAAGCTACTGCTATATTAGAAGCAACCAAAGCAGTTTTATTAGCCTAATATTTTTAAAACATAAATTCAAAAAGCTGTCTATAAAAGGCAGCTTTTTTTGTGAGATAACTTTAACTATTTGTTGAGCTAGGCTAAACAAAAAACCACATAGATACATAGATTACATAGTTTACTAGCTATGTTTTCTATGTTCCCAACTATGCGTAGTCTGAAGCCGAGCCATTGCTAAGGGACTACGAATTTAATATGAGTAAAGAGTCT
>JBAXCN010000161.1:0-1794 GCA_037141455.1 Bacteroidota bacterium | reverse complement strand
GTGAACAAAGCATTCTTAAATTATTTAGAAGGAAAGAACGAGAGAGGGTATTAAGATTAACTAATACATTATTTTATACACCCAAAGAAGCTAATGAAATTACATTGATTCCATCTTCTCTGGTATAACTTATACCTGTTCCTGTAATAATATTTAGAGATTTCAACTGTTTAATTTTTTTTGTATCAACTACAGAAACAAATTTCAAAAGGCTTGATGCTGCTTCATCAATTTGGCCTGTGCCCAATTTTATTTCGAAAGCGCACCAATCTCCATTATACTTTTGAACGATACTATCTACTTCCAATCCGCTCGAATCTCTATAATGAAACACACTTGCATCATTTGCTTGTGCATATACCCGAAGTTCATGTATGGCAAGTGACTCAAATAAAAAACCCGTAAAATGTAAATCGTTCAAAAGAGATTCTTTGTCAGCTCCTAAAGCCGCAACCGCTAAAGAAACATCTGTAAAATGTCTTTTTGGGAATTTTCTTAGTGAATAAGAAGAACGAAGATGTATATTCCAAGCTGGCTGGTCTTCTATAACCATTAAACGGCTGAGCGCATCCAAATAGTCATAAATAGTTGGTCTAGAAATTCCTATATTTTCTTGATGGAAAATATCTTTTTCTAAAGCAGAAATATCTACTAAAGTCGACGTGTTACGAGCTAAGGAACGTAACAAACTTTTTACTTTAATTGTGTCGCGCTTTACATCTGCCACATTACTTATATCCACTTCTGCTAATAATTCAATATAAGCACGATTTAAATCAGTTGCCTGTTCAATATTTTTGTTCAAAAGTGTAGGAAAACCTCCGATGATCATTTTTTCAATAATAAACTCCAGATCAGTAGCACTATCATCAATATTAATTTTCTCACCTTTAAAGAGCGCTGACAAACTAATTTTACCGGAAGAAAATCCAAGCTCCTGCCATGACATTGTTCGCATATCCACTATAGTGAACCTTCCTGCACCGGAGTGCATCTTAGCAGACTCTTCCGGATTAGCCGAACCTGTTAGAATAAATTGAGCATTTTTCTTACGATCATCAATTTCATGTCGAATGTAGTCCCAAAGTTTAGGCTGCACCTGCCATTCATCAATCAGTCTAGGCGTTTCTCCGTTTAACAAACGCTTTGGTGCTATGTTTATAAGCGCTTGCACCTGTTCATCTCTATCTACATTCAACACACTTTTAGCAATCTGCTTGGCAGATTCAGTTTTACCGCAAGCTTTAGCACCTCTAATGAGGACTGCCCCTGAAGCCTTCAGTTTTCTTTGTATTTCCTTATCGGTTATGCGCTCTTGGTAACTCAACTATATCAATTTAAGCGTAAAACTAGTGCTATTTTACATATTATTAGCAATTTACTTTACATATTTATATATATTCACTTTACATTTTTTTAATCAGCACAATATTAAAATGAGTGAGGTAATTAAATTTTTATTGTCATTTTTTGTATTTCAGTAACTAAAAGTCTATTCACAGAATGATTTTTTATAGCATCTTCATAAATAGGACTAGCATATTGAATGCCACTTAAATGGTTTGGAATAGTGTTTAAATTGAAAACTTTTTTATTAAATAAGTATTAACAAAATTCAAAAAAGAATACCACTAATTTACAAGGAGTTTTAATTAATAAAAAAATACTATGAAAAAAGTATCACTAATTATTGTATTACTCGCCTTCACATTTTTAACAAAAGCCCAATCATTTATTGGTGATTGGGAAGGCAAACTAGTAGCAGCACAACGTAGTATTGATATTGTTTTTCAT
>JBAXCN010000160.1:0-1911 GCA_037141455.1 Bacteroidota bacterium | reverse complement strand
GTTACCAAAGCATTTGAATTGTCTCTGATTACTGCTTGATAGCTCATTTTGTTGGGAGCTTGGGCAAAAACAAAATTAGAAACCACTAAAAAGATGAGTGTAAAAAATGTTTTTTGAAATGTTTTTTTCATTGTTTATTATTTAGTATTTTAAATTTCTAATTTATTTTTTTGGTTATTTAATCCTTTCAGAAACTAAATGATAGTAGTTTTTTTCAATTATGAACCGGTGTATGCAATGCTTCAGCTTGGCTCCTACTTGGGTCTGACTGAAAATCAATAAACAACTTGCTTATATCTCCAACTCAATCTAGATTGTATTTATAAATCCCGAGTGTATTTGAACTAGTACCAGGAATGTCTTCATTCTTAAAAATGTATAAATTTTCATTAACCTCAAGCGGAGTATTTGTACCAAATACCCATCCAGGACGTAAAATGTTTGTGTTTCTATAATTATTTGTAGATATATTAAACTGGTAGTAATTTAAGTCCTCAGTTCCACCCCATTGAAAAGAGTTACCAGACAAATAAATTTTATTTTTCGATATAAAAATGTTAGAAAAAGCCAAGCTGCTGTTATTTTCAAATCTCTCAAACAAATTATTCGAAACGTCATAAGTTGAAATAAATCTAAAAGCACCATCAACTGTATTTCCAAGGAAGAAGAATTTGTTACCAAGTTTGATTGAATGATGGGGATAAGTTGCTAGATTGAAAACATTAAAATTAGACGTTTGAATTATTGAATCGTTTGTGGGATTATATTTAAATAAATAATCAATAGATTGGTTATTAGATACATTGAACACCAAATAGGCATATTGATTATCCGAAAAAGCAAAATCTCTTATTAAAGGGTTATTAACACCACTTTGAAAACTAAAATTTAATGTAGACCATAAATTGCTAGTTGGGTTATATTTAAAAAATTGATTTGATGAATGGTCTCCGATAATTCCAAAATTGCCAGTAGAAAACTTTAAAGTAAAATTTAACAAGTTTGTATTTGGAGCTGAGATTTGTGTCCAATTATTACTTGTTGTTGAATAACTCCAAAAGGTCAATGTGGAGTTAAGGGAAATTGAAAAAAAGTAAATATTGTTATTAATTACAAACAGATAATTAAATATTTCGTTTTGTGCAGGAAAACTTGACTTAAGTTGAATTGCACCAGCAGGGGCCTGACCTTGAAATTGCGAACTGCCTACGTTAGAAGTAGTGCCACATGTAGCAAACCATTCGGTACCGTTGTAATATTCTATACAATTAGTATTTGTGTTTAAAATTGCCATGCCAGGATATAAATTTGTTAATGCCTCACGTTGTGCTGTTGTCATTTGTGGTAGCTTTTCAGAAGGCTTCCATTTACTGCCATCATATTGCAAAACATTGCCTAAAGCGGGAGTTAGCGTGTCAATGTTTTTACCTTGTAATTTGTTTGCATTCCAAATTGCATTTGTGTTTTGGGCACTAATGTTTGTACCACTAATGTTTATACCTGTTCCTGCGTTGTACGGTGGTGTATTTACAGTAAAGTTAGGGTAAGTACCTGTAACATTAGTTTGTCCTGTTCCACTTAAATTTATTTGTTGGTTTGGAGCTGTATTTATTATGCTGTCGTTTTGTATTGAAATTCCGCTTCCTGCTTGCAGGATTGGGTTACCGCTTTTCTCTGCATACAGAGCAAAAGGCACACTCAACAATTGACTTGTACCTGTAATGGTATAATTTGTGCCGCCGGAAGGGTCGGTTTCAGTTTTGATGAAGTAAGGTCCGTTTGCCCAATTGATGGTGGCAAAATTGCCGCTTACAAGCGTGCCACTGCCAATTTCTATACTAGCTAAACCATTGGCGTTGGTTGTTGGGGTTTGGGTTTCTACATACACTGCCGTACCATTTGCACTGCCCT
>JBAXCN010000159.1:0-1950 GCA_037141455.1 Bacteroidota bacterium | reverse complement strand
CAATAGTAATTCATGTTCCAACAGGAACAATAAAATCGTATATAGGAAATATTTATAAACCCAAAGAAAATACTTTTGATAATTATGTAGATATTATTCAAGCACCTCGCAGTCCCGGAAGCACCTTAAAGCCATTTCTATATGAGGCTATGTTGGAAGATGGAATGATTTTACCTTCCACATTGATTAATGATATTCCAACACAAGTTGCAGGTTATTCGCCCCAAAATTTTGATTTAGGTTACAGTGGTGCAGTACCTGCAAATAAAGCACTTTCACGGTCGTTGAATGTACCTGCTATACGCATGTTAAATGCTTATAAATACCAACGATTTTATGAACGATTAAAAATGTTGGGTATTACCACATTAAATAAACCTTCACCTCATTATGGATTGGCATTAATTCTTGGTGGTGGAGAAAACAATATGTATGAACTTACTTCTTTGTATGCAAATATGGCTAGGTTATTAAATAATTATGCTACAAATAATGGTAGATATAACAATGAAAATTGGTTCAATGCGCGATACAATTACCAAGCATTGAGCAATAAACCTTTTATGGAATTGCCTACTTTTGGCAAAATGAATGCTGCTTGCGTTTATCAAACATTTGAAGCCATGGACGAATCCATGCGTCCAGGCGATGAAGCCCTTTGGCAGCAGTTTGAAAGTAGCCGAAAAATTGCTTGGAAAACAGGAACTAGTTTTGGCTTTAGAGATGCTTGGAGCATAGGTGTTACACCCGAATATGTGGTAGGAGTGTGGGTGGGCAATGCCGATGGACAGGGCAGACCCGGATTAATTGGAGTGCAAGCTGCTGCGCCTATTATGTTCGATATTTTTAAAATTTTACCCCGCACCACTTGGTTCAATCCTCCTTACGATGAAATGAAAAAAGCGGTTATCTGCCAACAAAGTGGCTACAAAGCCAACCCCAATTGCTGGCCTGTTGATACCATTTACATTAACAAAAAAAACGATAAAACTGGTGTTTGTCCTTACCACGAATTGGTACATTTAGATAAAACAAATACTTACAGAGTAAATAGCAATTGCGAAAGTGTAAGCAATATGATACACGAAAGTTGGTTTGTGTTGCCCCCTTCGGTGGAGTATTATTACAAAGCGGTACACCCTAATTATAAAACATTGCCTCCATTTAGAAACGATTGTGTAGACGAAAGCAATAAACCTGTGATGGATTTAATTTATCCTAAAAAATCGAATAGGTTGTTTATACCCATTCAGTTAGATGGAAATACAGGCAAAGCCATTTTTGAAGTGGCACATAAGTACGCACAAACCAAAATATTTTGGTATTTAGACGAAGCTTTTATAGGCACAACCCAACGTTATCACCAAATGGAATTAGCACCCAAACAAGGCAAACACGCCTTAACAGTAACCGATGAAATAGGCAATAACTTACATGTAAATTTTGAAATATTGGGTCGTTAGGGTCGAACCTATGTGTTCGACCTATACTTTACAGGACAAAATTATTTTGTTGCATTTATGTTTAATAAAAAAAATCGTTTAGAAGATTATGAAAAGAAAAATTATCTATCGAGATTTAAATTTATATTTGTTTAATGTTTAGTTTTAAAGTATTTATTTTTACTGTTTTGTTGTTAGGTATTTTTTCATGCAAAAAAGAAACAAAAACCACATCAGCTATTGACGCCTGTTCCCGCAGTTGGAGTTCTGTCAGTGATTCGGGTTGTTTAGAAATAAGTAATGATTTTTTTATTTATAACTATTATAATGGAGAATTAGATACCAATATGAGATTTTCAGGAACAATAACGAATTATTATGAAGGAAGAAAATTGGTAGCAAACAATCCTCCGAATGGATTAAAATATGTACCTGTTACTTATTATGAATACAACGAATGCAATCAATTAACAAGAACTTCAAGTACCAATCTAAGATCTGATAATAT
>JBAXCN010000158.1:0-1979 GCA_037141455.1 Bacteroidota bacterium | reverse complement strand
TGAACCAGGTTCATTTGATTATCAAAAACATCTACAGTACAAGCCACTTCCTCTTTTAAAATACTTGTACTGCAGATATCTAATGCAAATTCAATAGGCTCGCCAATTTGAAAAGAATATTTAATTGGTGTCACAAATACCTTAATAATATCCTTATTTGTAAAAGAGACTAAATTAAAAACGATGAAGATCAGAATCAGAATGTTTCTTCTCATTGGATTTTAATTATACTCAAAATAATAATTTCTTTAATCAGATTATTCAATACACTACTATATTACTTAATTGTAACAAAAGCTTCTCTAACCCTTTAGCGTTAGGGGGAGGTGCATTCAGGTTTACTATTTTAAAAGCTTTATTAATCAAAATCATTCTCGGTACACCAATAATATGATAATCCAGAATATGATTTCTATCCACAATATACTCGTATTTATAAATACTTTTTTTCTTTAGATAAGCCATCCATTGATCTTTGTCATCGTCAATTGAAATGGAGAGAAATACTAGATCTTTATTATCTTTGAATAAACGTATCATACTATCTAAATAAGGCCTGTTTTGTATACATGGCCCACACCAAGTAGCCCAAAAATCCAAGTAAATAACTTTATTCTTAAAAGCTGAAAGAGAAACTTTATTTCCAGTTAAATCTGTTAATATAAAATCTTTTGCTTCATCCCCCACATTGATCTTGGTAAGCTTATCAATCGTTTTAATTAAAGCATTTTTATAGGTGATTGTTTTTACTAGATCAGCATCTTTTTTAAGTGCATTTATCTCATTTTTATTTTCTAATAAAAGAGCCTTGTCCTTAATCTCATTACACTTGATCCAATCCTGAATTTTTTGAGGAATTGTAGTTCCTTTAGATTGGTACTTAATTAGTACATCCAAGATATCACGATATACTACCAATTGTAAATTTTCTTCTTGCAAAAAATTGATGGAATATTTTTGAACTAAAGGAACAGTTAAAGAGTCAATTTTGTTTTTGATATAGGGCAAACTATCTTTAGGCGTTTTATTGATATATGTATAGTAAGTGTAAATTTTTATTAAGCTATTAATTAAATCTGCATTACATCTAGCTAATTCAAGACGAAAGAATTTACTATCTACTTTATCTTTAATAGCTAAGAGCTCTTTATTTTTTATACTGAATTGTCTTAAAACATATTCAATTGTTGCTGGTATAGTTTGCTTAATACCATCACCACTTTCTAAGTAAGAACCTCCCTTTGGATAAGGTGTGTTTTTTAAGTAGGTATTTTCCATGGCATGAGTACCTTCAAATATTGCTTTTTGTGGATTATTGTAGTCAATTGTTAACTTAATATGATCGTTGGGGGAGAAATAAACAATGTTCCTTCCAATTCGAAAATAATTAGGCTGGCTTAATGGAAAACTAATTTTAAATGAGGAATTACTATCAGCAACTATTTTTCTTTGCCCATCTTCAATATTTATTCCTTCAAACTCAGATTTATCTTCAATTAATACAGCATTGTTAAAGTTGTAAAGCTTGCCACTAAGCTGAACATAAGGCTGTTTTTGCGAATAAATGTAATTCGAAATAAATAGCAAAAAAATGAAAAGTTTTTTCATAAGTAAATGTTTACCGCTTCTCAAAAAACCACCACAATCTTTTTCTTGGTTTTACTTTGTAATTTCTTACTACATAAGTGCTGATATGGTTCATGGCATCATCCATATCATCAGTTAATAAAACCAGTTTTAAATCTTCTGGTGAAATAGTTCCTTGTTCTGCCATGTAGGCGCAATAATCCATTAGTGGTTTAAAATACTCCACACCAAATAATACTATCGGAAAATCATTGATGGTTTTTGTTTGTACCAAAGTGAGGGTTTCAAAAAATTCATCCATTGTTCCAAAACCTCCAGGCATGATGATAAATGCGTAAGAATATTTTACCAGCATTACTTTGCGGATGAAAAAATAATTGAGGGTAAATGAT
>JBAXCN010000157.1:0-2053 GCA_037141455.1 Bacteroidota bacterium | reverse complement strand
AGCTAAAGCCAAATTACTACAGTTGATTAGCAATACCAAAAGATGATAGGCCTTCGATGGAAGCCCAAATTGTGCAAAGCCTATTGTTGGGCGTTCGCAATCTGCAACTAAGAAAGTTGAAGTTGTTTCTTCTCAATAGTTACGTTAAAATGAATGTCGGCTTTTAACGCTTTGAATACTTTAAGAACTGTATCGATTGTCGCACTATTTGCGCTACTTTCTAATTTTGAAATCTGGGCTTTCTGAACGCCTATAAGTTTGCCTAATTGTTCTTGAGTCAAATTGCGTTCTTGTCTAGCTTTTTTGATCATATAGCTTAATACATCCATATTCAATTCATATTCATAATTATCCCTGCCCTTAGTTCCAACTTTGCCAATATATTTATCTTTCATTTCGGCTAGTGAATATGATTTCATTGTTGACTTTGCCATAACTTACTTTTTAAGTTTACTTTCAAAATATTTTGTCCTAATTTTTACTGCCCTATCAATTTCATTTGAGGGAACTTTGTCAACCTTTTTAATAAAACCATGAGTAGCTAAAACTAGTGTTTCTACTCCATCAGTTTTGTCCCAAAAAGCTAGTAACCTAATTTGTAACCCATTATATCTAGTGCGAAATTCCCAAATGTCATTTTGTAACTTTTTGAAAAGCCTTGGATCATTTGTCTGTTCAGCAAGATCAATATTGTAAATGACCTTTCTGGATGTCTTAGAATCAAGACCTGCTATGAATTTTTCAGCTTCTTCTAAAAATCGAGTTTGGAAATATTGCAAATGAAATATTTTCAGCAAAGATAAGGATAGTTTCCAAATTTAGAAACTTATTTTTCGAATAAAAACAAATTGCAAAAGTGACGCCCAACGTCCCAGCGATTGGCGAAGTGGCGGGATTGCCGCTTACTGTCTGCCTGGCTAACTGTTGATGATTAAAGTTATGAAGTTGATTTTATATTCCAATGACCAATAATGATTCTGGTAGCTAGAACAAAAGTTGATGAATGATTCTTAAGATGAAAGACTCAGTCCCTTTGCCGCCATTTTGCCAAACGCCATGTTAGCGGTTAGTGCTTTACATTTATCAATAGCTAACTTTGATAAATATTCTCTAATATCATTAATGAATTTGCCGAATTCTTTTTTTGTTATCAATTAATGTACTTTATTGAAGACTAAATTATCCGTTTAAAGTACATTGTTATGGTTTTGATTTAAAAACTCTTTTTGACTTCGTGTTTGATTTTTAACTTTCCTAAATAAAAGCTCTTTTTGATAGTCTGCATCAACTAACAAATTTTTTCCTTTCATCCTAACGGTATAATGAATGTATACATAGAGAGGAACAGCACTACTATTAATTTTGCATATATTTTTGCTATTCTTGCTGTCTAAAGAAGCTGAAATTGTTGTGTATGTTGAATCGTATGTTAGCTTTTGAGGTCTTCCGTCTATAAAAGTCTCATAAACCTCATTCTCTTTTATATCTCTGTAAGCATAGATACCGCCAATAGAATCTGTATAAAATTTCTTTCTATTTTTTATATAAAAAGGCGTTTTAATGATGCGTAGCAATGAATCCTTTATAATAATAATAACTTCATGAAACCATTCCCTGCCCGTTGAATCTTTATTAGTGTCGGTTGATTTTAAATATCCCGGCCAAAGGCAATTTCTATTAATCGACATTCTTTCATTTCCAACATAAGTACCATTGGGAATGACCAAACAACCTTCACTTACGCTATCGGGTGGATTAGGGTATAAGGTGTTGGTATAAAAGATACCCACAACAGTATCAGGGACTCCTTTAAATTGTGTAAATCCTTTAATTGACCATAAAAGTAAACTAATCAACAATAAATGTTTTTTACAAGCCCTCACTAACATAAAATTTCTTTTTGCATGAGTCACTAGTTTAGTCAATCTAGTTATTAGTTAGCTGCATAATGTAGTATAGCATAACCGCTAACGTCCGGGGCTTTGCGCTGTTTGGATATTCTGTGATCCTACTGCTGGCTTGGCCACTACTGACGCGATTAGCTAAAGCCAAA
>JBAXCN010000156.1:0-2057 GCA_037141455.1 Bacteroidota bacterium | reverse complement strand
TCCTTTTTATAGCTGTAGCTATATTGGTAAATACAACAAAATCGCAGGTTTTGTTTAACGGAGAAAACAACAATATTGAAGAATATAATAAACTTGGTTGGGAAGTTCCTGAGCAGGTTAATAATACGGGAAATGAGAAATTAATAATTAGTGGTAAATATTCGTTCGAAACAAAACCAGTAAATACAGGTAAATACAGTGATTTATTTATTAAATCACCTTGGTTAACTAAAGGTGTAGGAACTGTTAAAATTAACGCTCGATTAAATGGCAGTGAAGCCCAAGATAGATATGTAGTGTTTCAGTATGCGCTTTATGATGAAAGAAGCAAATACCAAGACCTTACAACCGATTTTATTACATTTGATAAATATGCCTTTACAGATATGAACAGTACAAAAACTGTAAATATTGTAACATCTTTACCGGAAGAAATAAAAAAATCAAGTATTCCATACAAAATTAGAATCAGTTTTGTTGGTGGTGAAGGAGAAGGTACTATAATTTTCGATGATGTTGAAGTATCGGGAACCTATTCTTCAGACCCTTCAAACAAATATCAACCCGTTCAAATTAGTGAAGAAAAAGCAAAAGAGGATGAAGATAAAGATAAAGTTACAAACAAAGACGATGATTATCCAGTAGTAGAAACAAAAGCATTTAACCATTTTTACCCTGAGAAAGGAAATGGTACCATTATGTTTGAAGATTTATGGCCATCAAAAGGGGATTATGATTTTAATGATTTAGTAGTTGGTTATCGTTTTAATATTATAAGCGATGCCGACAACAATATTGTAGAAATAGATTTTGAAGTAACTCCAAGAGCCATTGGTGCTGGATACAACAATGGTTTTGGATTTATGTTAGACAATATTGCTTACAATAAAATATATGCGGTTGAAGGTTTAAAAACAGAAGCAAAGTGGTTAAGTTTAAACGAAAACGGAACTGAAGCTGATCAAAAAGTTGCAACTATTATTCCTATAGCAAGCGCATCAGATTTTTTAAAAGGTCCAGGTGGCTCAACTGGTGTGAATGTTGACCCAAAAGTTGAATATATTAAACCTCAAACCATTTATTTTTCAGTAAAATTTAGAGATGAAAACGGAAAAGCACCAAATGGTTTAGTATCAATGTTGGATTTTTCTCCAGAAAATTTCAATCCATTTGCTATCATAAATCAAAACAGAGAAAATGAAATTCATTTGCCAGGTTACGAACCTTCGGCAAAAGCGGATCAAAAAATATTTGGTACTTTTGATGACAATAGTAGTGAAGGAAATTATTACAAAAGCAAGGATAATTTACCTTGGGCCTTAAATATCCCAGCTGAAATTCCTTACTCAACAGAAAAAGTAGATTTTATCAAATCGTATCCTAAATTTGCTGATTGGGCTGGTAGCAAAGGGGAGAAATACCAAGACTGGTATGAAGACATAGAAGGGTATAGAAATAACGAAGCAATTTATAATGTAAAATAACTAAAAAAGGCTACTCAAAAAATTATTTGAGTAGCCTTTTTCTTTTTCAATAAATAAATTTATTCAGCATATAAAGCTTTCGTTTCATCAACATTTAATACTCGGTTATACATTTTCAAATCGTCAATAGCTCCTTGAAAATAATAGTTTTTACCATATCCACCACCATTACCAACCACAAAAGGTTTATCGGTATTTGTAAATGATTCATTGAAGTTTCTATTGTCAATACCATTTTGCAAAACCCCATTTTGATAGACTTTTAATGTGCTTCCATCAGCTACAAAAACCAAGTGTTGCCAAGTGTTTAAATTAATTTGTGCAGAAGCATTTAAAGGATCAATTCCGTAAACTGTATTGCTTCCACTGGCTATCCAATTATCAAAATTAAAAAATTGTTTATTTCTAAAGTGATTATCAATGCTGTATTCAAATCCACCAAAAGCACTGCGTTTACTTAAAATAGCACATGGTTTCAAAGTGTCTTCTAATAATACCCAACAACTTACACTAAAAACATTATTGGCGAACGAGGCATTCTCAATGTCACCAAAAACTATTTCTGCTGAATCA
>JBAXCN010000155.1:0-2059 GCA_037141455.1 Bacteroidota bacterium | reverse complement strand
ATGTTGAATTATGAATGTTGAATTATGAATGTTGAATTATGAATGTTGAATTATGAATGTTGAATTATGAATATTGAATTATGAATAAAATAGATTAATTAATTATATACACCTAAGCACCCAATAACTTAAACACTTTTAAACTTAAACACTTAAACACCCAAACACTTTTAAACTTCAACACTTAAACACCCAAACACTTAAACACTTAAACTACTTTTAAACTTAAATCGATGCTTTTGGCAGAGTGTGTTAATGCTCCAACTGAAATAAAATCAACTCCCGAAGCAGCAAAACTTTGTATGGTTTCAATGGTAATTCCTCCACTTGCTTCTGTTTCAAATTTTCCATCAATTAAAGTAATTGCTTCTTTTAATAATTCAGGTGTAAAATTATCGAGCATGATGCGTTGTATGCCACCAACGTTTAAAACTTGCTGTACTTCATCTATATTTCTTGTTTCTACCTCTATATTTAAATTTAAATTATGATTCTTTAAATATTGATGTGTTTTTTCAATGGCTTGTTTTATTCCACCTGCAAAATCAATGTGATTGTCTTTTAGCATAATCATATCGTAAAGCCCAATTCTATGGTTATAACTGCCACCTATTTTTACTGCATATTTTTCGAATAAACGCATACCTGGCGTGGTTTTGCGGGTATCTAATACTTTGGTATTATAACCATTTAGTAAACTACTTATTTTTTTGCTTTGCGTGGCAACACCACTTAATCTTTGCATAAAATTAAGTACCAATCTTTCAGCTGTTAGTATTGAAATTGATTTGCCAACAACTGTAAAAACAGTATCTCCTTTTTTAATTTCATTGCCATCAATGAAGTTACTTTTAAACTCAAGTGAATTATCTATTTTATTAAAAATAAATTCTGCCAAATCTAGTCCACAAATAATGCCATCATCTTTTGCTAAACAATAAGCATTTCCAATTTTATCATTTCCAATACATGCCAAAGAACTATGGTCGCCAGAGCCTATATCTTCTCTCAATGCAATATTGATTAGTGCTTGCACATCGTATAATTGTAATAACTCTTTCATTAATTTTTATTGAAATTTAATTGCGTTTGTAAGTTTTAAAAAAACTTTTTATTTTCAAACTTATTACACCTAAAATAGCTTCTTTAAAAATACCTTTACTCATTTTTGATTCGCCTTGGGTCCTATCGGTAAATATTATTGGCACTTCAACTATTTTAAAACCAAATTTTGAAGCTGTATATTTCATTTCAATTTGAAAGGCATAACCCCTAAATTTAATTTTATCTAATTCAATGGTTTCTAACAAATTTCTTCGGTAACAAACAAAACCAGCAGTGGTGTCGCGCACTGTCATTCCTGTAATTAATCGCACATAACTACTGGCATAATAACTCATTAAAACCCTGTTCATTGGCCAATTTACTACATTTACCCCAGTAATGTAACGCGATCCAATTGCCAAATCAGCTCCTTCATTGCAAGCATTATAAAGTTTTGTTAAGTCATCTGGATTATGGCTAAAATCGGCATCCATTTCAAAAATAAAATCATAATCTTTTTGCAAACACCATTTAAAACCGGCAATGTAAGCAGTTCCCAAACCGTTTTTTTCTTTACGTGGCAGTAAAAATAAACGTGGAAATTCAGATTGTAATTTTATAACAATTTTTCCAGTTCCGTCAGGCGAATTATCATCTACTATTAGCAAGTCAAATTCAGGTTGCAAACTCATTACTTTTCTAATAATGTTTTCAACATTTTCTAATTCGTTGTAAGTAGGAATAATTACTATTTTGTTGTTCATAAATTTCTTCAATAATAAACTTAAACGATTTATTTTACAATTTACATTATTATTGAAGTGAAAAATTAATAAAATATTTTGAATAAAGGTGCATTTTTTGACAGAGATGGTGTTTTAAATTATGAAATTGGCGACTATATTAAACAATTTCAGGACTTTAAAATTTTACCTCATGTTTTTAACAATTTAAAAAAATTATACGATAATGGTTATTTACTTTTTGTAATAACCAACCAAGGGGGTATTGCTAA
>JBAXCN010000154.1:0-2103 GCA_037141455.1 Bacteroidota bacterium | reverse complement strand
TATGCAAATTAAAATTTCCTAAGCCAGTTGGTTTTCCATAGTAAAAAATCCAAACTTTATTATTCCCTATTACATATTCCGGGTCAACAGCTACATCTCCGGCAAATTCACTTATTTTAATATCAAGAGTATCGCCAAAAATTGCAAGCAAATATATTTCACCTGCTGTTGTGCCGGGAATGCCTGCACCGCTATATACTTGATAGGCTCCATATGTTCTGTTGCCACAAATAGTAAAAGGTTCAAATGATGTTAAAGTTTTCGGATTAATTGTGGTTGGACAAGTATGTAATTGGACTTGTGTAAAATATGTTCCAGTTTTTTGATAAATAGCAACTTGTTGAGCAGCCTTGCTGCTGAACATAAATGTGTCGTTTGGGAATTGTGGAAGTCGGAAAGGCAAATCGTCAACGTGATGGTTAAAAATACTGGAAGGAATATCGTTTGTAACCTGAGTTGAAGTTTGTGTTTGACCGTTCCAAAATTTCATATCAAAATATGGTTGTGTAGTGAAAGGTCTGAATGGATAAGCCAATAGTTCAGATTGCGCTATCCATCTTGGAAAGGTTAGTTGATAAGCAGAGCCGGCAGTATTTTTCTTTTCAGCATTAATGAAAATTCTATTTGTTGGATTGTCAGATCGAAATGCAAATAAACTGTCTAATCCTGTTGATATTGGATTTAATACAACATAGTTCACCCAAAAATAATTTTTTGTGCTGTCGCTATTCACATTCGTTAAAGACTTGACATCATTGTTTACTGTTCCCAAGTCGTATTGAGTTAAAGTATTAAAACCTGTTCTACGGATATATTTTATATGTCCGTATTTATTTTTAATGAGGAAAAATTTACTCACGTTGTCTTGCCCCCAATAAGGCCAGCCTTGTCCTTGTATGGTGTCTATTAATTGTTTGGTAACAAAATCAGGAAGTCCAGTATTTAAGTCAAGGTCGGTATACCAAACTTTAGCTTGTCCACCGCCTAAGTTTTCGCACCAAACCATTGAACGGCTATCGTCCGAAAATTCTACTTGGAAAACGTTGTTGGCAAGAACAGTGTCATTTGGAATAAATGTTTGAGCTTTTATTGCTTGAAAAGCAAACATTAAAGTAAAAATTGTAAAAACTTTTGTCATAATCTATTTTATTAATGTGTCTTGCTTTGACTACTAAAATAGTTAAAGGTTTAATGTTAACTTTCGGTCTGGTAGGGTTGCACATAACGTTCCGTGGATTTGCGATGTGCGGAATAGATTAACGCAATACCTCAGATTAGACGAATGTACCAAACAAAAAGGATGATTCAAAGTAGCTCAAATGACCGCATATTGCAAAGCCACTGTTAGCAGATGTTTTTCTAATTTATTCCTATTAGCAATCTAATCTTCGTTACCAATTAATATATCCGAAGTAGCTAAACACAAAATTTGTGTCGTCATCAAAATAGATTTTTATTGTGGACATTACATTATCTTTTACCATTCTATATTTCAGTTTGTATATCCGGTCTCCTTTATAAAACACTGCAACATTACCTTTCTCAAGTTGTTGCCTCACATATAATTCTACCTCGACTGAATTTCCTTTATTGCGTTCAATATTTTCTGGTCCTACATACAAAACAAGCCGCCTAAAATCAAATCCATTATTTGAATCTCTTAATTGATTGATTGCATTTAGATATCTTTCAGCATATTTTTTGTATAGAACTAAAGTTACAGAATCATTTTTGATATCATTCTGCATTCCATTTATTAGCCCAGAACAATCATTCTGTAATGTTATTGCAAATTGAGGAATTTCAACAAATATTCTATAGTCTCCATTTTCCCAAAATCCACATTTTAATAGATCTATTGAGTCTTTTAAAAGTATTTCAGTTTGGATAGTATCAATGGAATAGAATGGACTCTTTAAAGTATCAGAAAAATTTTGAGAATAACCAAAAAAAGGAATACTAATTATAAGAATGACAAAAATATATTTCATAGTTTAAAGCTCTTAAAAGTAATCCTTTCTAATTATTGGTTCCTTCTCAAAATATCTGCTAACGCTCCGCGTGCAACTCGAGGTTTGGGAATTGGACAACAGAATGCTTTAG
>JBAXCN010000153.1:0-2158 GCA_037141455.1 Bacteroidota bacterium | reverse complement strand
TTTTATCAACTCGAACCTACGTCCGCTAACTAGCGGATATGAGCCCAACGATCCGCTAACTAGCGGATCCACTCCGCGATGTATCTTTGAATGTGGTTAATTGTAACTTTTAAGCCAAAATTTTAAGAGGTGTAAAAGTCTTTTTATATAATTAAAACAACTATATTCCTTTTATTTTTGGGACTGCAAATATAAAACTGTTTCTTTGTAATCCTAATAAAAAAAATATAAATGTCGTTTCGTGCTGGTTTCGTAAGTATTATAGGTAAGCCTAATGTTGGTAAATCTACTTTAATGAATGCGCTTTTGGGCGAAAAAATTTCGATAATTACCCCAAAAGCTCAAACTACAAGACACAGAATATTGGGTATTTATAATCAACCCGAATATCAAATAGTTTTTTCAGATACACCAGGAATCATTGAACCAAAGTATAAGCTTCAAGGAAGCATGATGAAATTTGTAAACGAAAGTTTACAAGATGCCGACTTGGTAATGTTTGTTACTGATTTTAATGAAAAAAATGAAGAACCTGAGTTAATTGAAAGACTCAAAGTAATTCAAGCACCGCTAATTTGTATTATAAATAAAATAGATGAAAGCGACAATGATGGGGTTGTTAAGAAAATAGATTTTTGGCGCAGTCAAGTTGATTTTAAAGAAGTAGTTCCTATTTCAGCATCTAATAAATTTAATATTGATATGCTTTTAAAAAGTGTATTGACTTATTTGCCCGAAGGTGCACCATTTTACGAAACCGATCAAGTAACAGACAAATCGGAACGATTTATTGCTTCTGAAATATTGAGAGAGAAAATATTGCTTCGATACAAAGAAGAAATTCCATATTCGGTTCAAGTAGAAATTGAATCGTTTAAAGATGAAGAAAAACTGTTACGTATAAGTGCCATTATTTATGTTATGCGCGATTCGCAAAAACAAATAATGATTGGAAAAGGAGGAATAGCGATTAAAAACATGGGCATAGCGGCACGAAGAGATTTAGAGAAGTTTTTTGGAAAACAAGTATTTTTACAAACTTTTGTAAAAGTAAAAGAAGGTTGGAGAGATAATAATAATTTACTTAAAGAATGGGGTTACGATCCCGAAAAATAGAGGGTTAAAACTGCTCTCTTATTCCACCTTCTAAAGCAGTCCATCTTCCTGTTTTAAAACCAATTGATTTTAAAGCATTATTTGTCCAAGTATTGCAAGTATGAAAGAAACTATATTCTTTTTGTGCTTCGTAAATCACTTCATTTTTAAAAGTATTAGTTACTTCTAATTTATTTAATAGCTGACCATTGCTTTGTTCAAAACTGCTTTTAATAAAATCGCATAAGTGCGAATATTGCTCTGGTCCAACGTAAATTTTTCGGATAAACTTTTTATCGAATGGATACTCTTTTTCATAATTTACATGAATAATAGATTGACCAAAGCCACAAAGCTTGGCAAATGCCATTGGATAATTCATATCGTCCCAACGCCTGTTGGTTTTATAAAATGTTTTTTCGCTAAAGCCAATACTTAACCACTCTTTTCCTTCATTATCTTTATTAAAATCAGAAACTTGAAATGTAGTTTCCCAGTTGTTGGTTTCGTTTTTAACAGGAACAATTATTTCACTGTGCAATCCATCGCCAGCAATAAAAATTAATATACCCTTTTTTTTATATAAATAATCGCCATTAACTGTGATTAACGGTAAAACTAGGCAGCACAAATAGTAAAAGGTAGCAATTGACAGCAAACTGTAACAAAGTTTTAAGCCGTAACTACCAATTTTTTGAGGTAATGATTGTGATTTCAAGGCAATAAATTATATATATTTTGGGGCTAAAGTTTTAGCCAAAACTATTATAAATAAACATACTTTTGCAAATATATTTTAATATTATGCAAAATAGAAAAAATAGTAGTAAAAGAGAAACTGGTTCAAACAGCAATTTTTCTGCTAAAAAAACATCACCAAGGGGTGACGATAGATTTAAAAAAAATACAGATAATAAAAAACCATTTAGTGCTAAAAGTAAATTTAGTGACGATAAACCTGCTTTTAAAAAGAAATCGTTTGGAGAAGATAAATTTGCCGATAGTCCCCGCAAGCCAAGTGCAAGAGGAGCCAGTAAAGAAGGTTTTGAGAAAAAACCATACG
>JBAXCN010000152.1:0-2170 GCA_037141455.1 Bacteroidota bacterium | reverse complement strand
AGGATAGAAAGGAGAAGCTTGAATAAAAATCAAACCAAAACCAATGCGATCACGATATTCGAAATTTAAAATTGTAAATGAATTTATCATAGTATATGTAAAAGTAAAATGAACATATACCGAAACGAACGAGCAAAAATAGACTAAAGTAAATATGAGATGAATTTTCTAGATAAAATGTTGCATGAATGAAATGAATAAAATTAAGTATTATTAGAACTGAAAAATTTCATACAGTATATAAATCTAGAATATAATAAGTTATGATTGCATTATAACATCACGTATGTTGGTTTTAAAAAATACGAATGAAAATATGTTATAATTTTATGTACAAATTAATTAGAAAGCAAAATTATACTTACAAAAGTATTGAATAAACTAAATTGTATATAAAAATCATTATTTATTAGTTTTTACATTAAATTAATTGAGAGTGAAATTAATGTAAAATAAAGAAAACTAATAAAGATCATGCTTCTTCCAAAATATAGTTATTTTTGACATTTATAGGGGATAAAGTGAACTATTTTCACTATGAAATATGAAAAATATATATCTAATAATATTTTTAATTACCTTATTAGCAATCCTATTCGTGATTGTTAAAATGTATGAAAGCAACAATTCATCCAATACTGAATTAGAACTTCCAATATTATTGGATGATTCAGTTAAGAAGTATATTGATCTAAGTGAAGATCAATGGAAAAATATAAATGAGATAAATTCTCACTATATTGAAGAAAAGACAAAATTAAACACCTCAATTCAAGATGAAAATAAACGAATGAAAGAGGTAATTAAATTAAGGAAAGGTTCAGATTCACTTATAATAAAAAGTTCAAAACGTATAAATAAAAATGAATTAAACCTAATTCAAATCCAACAAAATTGTTTTAGAAAGATTGAACGAATTTTATCAGAAAAGCAAAAGGAAATCATACGTTGTCATCCAATTGATTTTGCAAACTATTATCAAAATAAAATAAATAAACTGAATTAATATGAATAATTCCGTTATGCTGTTGAATTATCAATTTATTCTTTTCCATATCAATCAATGAAATAAGGCTGTTAGAGCATCTTGTCAATAGTTCATTCATTTTTGTCTACAACATGTTAATTCTTTTCTTGAAACAAGTATTAACCAAAGCCGAAGCCCTCATGAGTAAATTTTAAAAATAAACACTTACGAATAAAGAAGTTCAAGTCTGGACGATGCTGCTTGCGCGTGGGGCCATATTTCGACCATTCTGCTTGGACATTTATTGTTCTAATCAAAGTCGAAATATACCCTCGCCGTCCAAACAAAGCCACCTCACTGATCCGTATTAAACCTAATTTAACTTTAAAATATTTTAATTTAAAAGCCTTCCTCAAGTCTTAAAATTGGCAAAAGCGATTAACATTATTGAAGAATATATTTAAGTTTTTAACCGCAAAACGGGTTGAGTAAATCATAATTAGAGAATAATAATTATAGAACAATCGAAATAGAAAATTGATTGGCGCGTCTTTTTTTATAAAATAATTATGTTAAACAATAAATATTGAATGATTTAGAAAATCAAAATTAAACATTGAAAATAGTTACTCAATAATTTAGTAAAGAAACAAAAGCACAAATAGGGAAATAATCTAATTTACTATATTCGTATTCGAAAATTCCATTTATGTCATGCAAACAACATTAAGTATGAAGTAAATGTCAATTTAGCGAAAAAAAAATAGAACTTTATCAATAATTCAAGTCATTGATTTTCAAAACACTTCTAAGTAAAATTTATGAAAATACAGGTATATGGAATACTTATGTGGGGTATATTCCTTTTAAGTTCTTGTGGAAGTGCGATCAAAAAAGGAGATCAATTAAGCTCTGAAGATCTAAAGTATATACGAAGTTTGGGGATTTTGGATGAAGGAGAAAAGATATTGCTTTTTGATTCACAAGGTGCTTTAGGGGGAAAACGTACTTCTGGTAATTTTATTACAGAAAAGCGATTGGCGACTTATTGGATTGATGATCATGACATTAAATTGAATGTTGTAGAGAGTGCATTGTACCCTGATATTGATACCATTATTACAAAAGATCAATCAAAATCTGCAACCTATGCTTCTTATTTGGAGGTTAGAACGAAGGATAAGCGAAATTTCCAAGTGAATG
>JBAXCN010000151.1:0-2236 GCA_037141455.1 Bacteroidota bacterium | reverse complement strand
GACTGTACAATTGAAACCGATTTTGAAGCGTTGATACCCGATGAATATGTAAGAAACATTGGTGAAAGGTTAAGTTTATACAACACACTTTCATCGTTGGTAGAATTAGATGATTTAGAAAAATTTAGAAAAGATTTAGTTGATAGATTTGGACCAATTCCAGAACAAGTAATTGATTTAATCGATTTAATAAAATTAAGAGAAACAGCCAAAATGTTAGGTTTCTTAAAAATTGTATTAAAGAAAAAAATGCTAATTGCTACATTTCCAAACGAAAACAACACCAGCTATTACCAAAGTTCCATGTTTACTTCCATGTTACAATTTATTCAGTACAACGGTAATTTGTGTAAATTAAAACAAACAGGAAAAACGCTACAGGTAGTATTTTTAAATATATCAAGTATTGAAAGTGGGCAAAGTATATTTAACCTAATGTTGTTAAATTATAAAAACTAACTTCAGTCAGTAATTGATTTGCTAAAAAGCAGGTGAAATCAAAGAATCATTGCTGTAATTTTACAAATAAAAATTTCAAAACACCTAAATTTGAACCATTAAAAAAGCGTATTTTGACAATTAAAACAATAACCAATTATTTATTTATAATCACTATTTTACTTTTATCATCGTGTAAAAAATTAGTTGATGGATCAATAAAAGTGAATACTTCTGCTATTTCAGTTAACATGAATTCGGGAATAGTAACCCAAAACGATATAGACAATAATAAAAACAGCATAGGGGTTTACGTTGAAAATAATTTAGATATTGATTCTATATTACAAATTGGGGTTGATGTAGCTGATAAAAACAATTATATAACTACCAAAGAACAACTACTAAATGGTAAAATTAATTCAGTAGTAGTTGAAAACAGAAATTCGACAGATGGAAGAAGTTTTTATTCTTACTTTGAAAGAATTGATGGAATTTTTATAAAATTTTCAGAAAATGAATTCAATCCTAATGAAGAAATTTCAGTAAAAAATGGTTTTCAATTATTGTGCGATACTTTTCCATTACTAACAAGTCACGTTAATAAAATTGAAATTCAAATTGAAGAAAATAAAAGAAACTCTTTAATTAATTATTTTAATAACACTGCTCCCAAGCCTTCTGAAAAAAGGAATTTAGTAGTTGCAATTAATGGGAAATGTAAAAACACAATAGATGAAGGAAACGAATTTCAGTTAAAAATAACAGCCAAAACCTTATTAACATTATTGCAAAAACAATAGTTATTAAATTGTAAACAAATGAAGACTAAAATTTTACATTGATTTTTAAAAATAATGTTTAGTTTTGTTCCATCAAAAAAAAATAAAATCCAAATTTATGAAAATAAAAAATTTTACTCTAACTCTTTTAGTAGCCTTGGTTACTTTTACTTCTTGTAAGAAATTAATAAATAATTCTATTACAGTAAGTACAGATGCTATTACAGCAAAATTTAAGTCTGGAACTATTGCTGCTTCTGACGTAAATAATCCTTCTACACTAGCCAAATTTGTTCAATCAAATATGGATTTATACGATACTATTCAAAAAGGGGTAGCTATTGTAGATGCTAATGGCTACACAACTACAATGACTGATATTTTAGATGGAAAAATTAGCCAGATAGTTATAGAAAATACCAAAACTGAAGCAGAAGACCCTAGAAGTTTTGTTGATTATTACAAAAGTTTTGGTTCTATTTGGGTAAAGTTTACCACTCCTGGAGGTCCAGCATACGATCCAAATGAAGAAATAACTACTGCTAATGGCTACAGCAAACTATGCGATACTATTACTTTAGCTTCAACAGATAAAAGAAAATTTATTATTAATATAGCAGAAGCTGACCAAAAAAACTTAAGAAACTATGTAGGGATTGCTGATCCAATAAATGATGAACTAAGAACAATGATAGTTGTAGCTTACGGAGTTCCAAAAGCAGAAATTACTGCAGGTAATGAGTTTAACTTAAAAGTTTCAGCTAAAACTAATTTAAGTTTAGTAAAAAAAGATAAATAAATTCATAAACAATACTTATAAAAGCCTTGATTAATTTCAAGGCTTTTTTTTTGTTCTTTTTTTAATTCAATTTCTTACAAAAAATTTACTTTATTTGTCGTAATTAATATGTATTAATGATGAAAACGATTAAAATAAGACATTTTCTAAAACTTTTTGTGTTTGGCTTAGTAATTTCTTCTTGTAAAAAAGATACTACCGATTTTAGTAAGTTCGA
>JBAXCN010000150.1:0-2251 GCA_037141455.1 Bacteroidota bacterium | reverse complement strand
TATTTTTCACACTGTGTAATTTGTGGTTGTCTTTAGCATTGGCACTAACGTTTTGCAGATTGGCGATGGGCGGGCTTTTTAGCACAAAAGTTAGTTCGGAGAACTGAACTTTCGGCTACCACAAAACTGTCAAGCGGAGACGAAACCCCGCCTATTGCCAATGTGCTGTTATGCGTTCGGCTTTCTAGTCACCACATGGTATTTATTGTAATACGATTTTTTTGCTCACTACGTTTTTATTTAGGTCTGTAATGCGAACTAAGTAGATACCTTTTTTTAAGTTGCTTAAATCTATTGTAGAGGTTTTTCCTGTAGTTATTTTGGTGTCTATGAGTTTACCTAATTGATTGTAAATTTCTATTTCTGACTTTTGTGAAGTAGGTTGATTAATTGTCAAAATACCAGTAGTTGGATTAGGTGCAATTGTTACATCTTTTGTTGTGATATATTCGGTTGTTATTGAAGTCAAAATGCCATAGTCGCTTAAAGGTCTTCGAAAAGTATATCCCGCTGTCCCTGCGAAAAGATAATTAGAATTAGAAGTTAAAGAATAAACTGATGTATTTGAAAGTCCAGTATTTGAAGCAATCCATGTATTTCCACCATCGTTGCTGTAATAAACACCACCACCGCCAATGCACCCAGCGAATAACATAGAACCAACTTGATAAATACATTCAGTTGGTGATGAGAGGTTAGTCAAAGTCCACGATGTGCCATTATTTGTAGAAATATAAATGCCGCTTGCAGTTGATACAAGTAAGTTTGTTCCAATAATTTTTACATCTGTAATATTTGTCGGTAGTCCTGCAGTTGGATTTGTCCAATTGCTACCATTGTCAACTGACAAATATACACCCGCTGTCATTGTACCAACTAAAATTGTATTTCCAATTTTATCCATTTTGGTTGAATTAATTGCTGGACTAATTAAACTCCAATTGAATCCTCCATTTGTAGATAAATAAACCCCAAAGACAGAGGCATATAAATTATTTCCGTCAACTAATATGTCACGTGTAGTATTTGAAGATAACCCAGAGTTGGTATTAGTAAAATTTGCTCCATTGTCAAATGATTGATAAAAACAAGCCAAACCGCCTGCATAAATTGTCCCGGTACTTGGGTTAATTGCTAATGAATTAAACTTAGACAATAAACTAAATCCAGTTGTTAACCAGTTTGTCCCTTCGTCCAAAGTGCGGTGTCCACCTTGATTGCTGCCTGCTGAAGAACAGCCAGCCATGACAACTATGTCATTTGCTGCAAGTGCAACAGTATAAGGTTCAGAAGGCCCAGAAGTCGTTACCCATTGTGCTTTAGTAACAAAATTTACCGTTACTAAAAAAATAATTGTGTAGATTTTTTTCATTTTTTTTGTTTTTAATTGTTAGTTTTTAATTGTTAGTTTTTAATTCCGCAGTTCTTTTTTTAGTAAACAATTCCCCAAGCTGACTTTCTACCTTGACAGATGCAAACGGGAAATATGATTTTGGCAATTTGCCTCTGCGGAGCACTGAACCGCCACTTTTGCTAAGCCCGTGTTATGCGTAGTATTTATTTTGATATTAAATAAGCTATTTCATTAATAAAATTCTTTGTAAATAATACTTTTTCTTTCCTGCCATTTACTGTTTTTAATCCTTCTTTTAGAATTGGTCTCCATCCTATGTCTAACCATTGAGGTCCTTTTATTTTATTATACAATTTGTTTTGCTGAATTGAAATAAACTCAAAAACTAAACATGCTTGAAGGTTCTCATCATAGTTTAATCCTCTAAATTTTGGGATGTCAAAATAATCTGTAAAATTTTTTAAGTCTTTAGTACTTATTCTTTTCGGATTTGGGTCATCTAAAAAGTCTAAAGGGTACTTGTCTATATTACTATTACAAAGATAATATGAAGAAAGTCCAGCATTCCCTAAAATATATACATTTGACATCTCCTTTCTCTTTTTTAGTCTTGAAATTATTGGCAATTGGTATTTTGAAATTGGAATTGCGTTTTCGGTTAAATATTCAGTCAACCATTTACAATAATATTCATAACCTGTTTCTGTGTCTGCAATGAAATTATTGTCTTTGTCTAATGGGGTTAAATTTTGAGAAAAGTCAGGCAACCAAAAGCTACTTTCTCTGGCTAACACTTCAAATATTTTAGTAAGTTGATTCATAATGTTTAGTGTCCGATAATATTACGCATAACGTTTTGCAGATTGGCGATGGGCGGGCTTTTCAGCACAAAAGTTA
>JBAXCN010000149.1:0-2296 GCA_037141455.1 Bacteroidota bacterium | reverse complement strand
GCCAAGGATCATTAAGCAAAGAAAAATAATAATAAGGTTGTGGATGAGTTTCATGATTATTCTATTGAATTAATTTTAAAGTCATTATTCATATTATTTCTTCCAAATTCGTACACAAAAAAATTAGAATCATCCCATTTTCCTATTTTGCAATTAAAGCTGTTTTTTGTTTCTATTTTTAATATTTCAACTTTTAAAATTAAGTTTAATAACTTCAATTCTTTTGTCTCTGAAATATCTTTGGTTATAAACTTTTTAGCTTTGTAATAATTTCCACTTTCAGCAGTGCCAATTAAAAAATTTTCTAAAGCTTCTGGTTTAAAAAGCTCAGGAACATTTCTAAATATTTTGTTAGAATATTTCACAATATTATTTCCTCCAATGTTTGCAGTAAGCCTAAAAAAACTTTTGCCTATTTGAATATTTTCTAATTTTTGACTATCGAACTTATCTAATAAAAAGAAAGTATATTCTGTTAGGTTTTCCTGCTGAAGCCTAAGGCATAAATCTAAATAAATTTGAGCTTTAATTGCGGACCAATTTTCATAGTCATTCATTTCAATTTTGTTTATTAAATCTATTGCCAGTTCTGGCTTGTTTTTTTCAATAAGCAGAAGAGCAATTTCTATTATAAAACCTTTCTTATCTGAACCTATTTCTTTTATTTTTTTTATTTGATTGTTTGCGTTGATAAATCTATTTTGTTTCATCTCCTTTGTTATTTCCAAAAGCAAAAAAATTGTTTCAATGTCTTTTGAAAATTTATAATTTGTTTTCTTAATGTTTAAAAGCTCTCGCCAAACTTGTTTGGTAAGTGTATCAACTCCATAAGAGGAAAAGTTAGCAAGGCATTGTATACCATAACTAGTATTATACATTTTTTTTCTATTCGTTCTTTCAATGTAATCAAAAAATATGGAATGTTCTATTTCAGAAACAAACTCATTATATGATCCACTACTATGAATTCCTTTTGACGAAAGCCATTCATAGTTATCGTTAGGGTAAAAATGAAGAAACTGAAATGGCGAAGTGGATTCTACCCCATATTTGAATCTATTTTCATTGTAGTTATTTAAAATATCGATAGGTGACATTTCTTCAAACACAGTTAATGCATTTTCAAAAAATTCATTTGCACTATTCCTGCTTTTCAAATATTTTTCGCAATAAAATCCTCTTAATTTAAAATATTTGGCCAAAGATAGTTGCTTATCTGTGTTTTCTTTTTTGGAGAGTTTGATTGTTTCTAAATTTTTAATCCAAATTAATTCTTTGCTTTCGTTGGGAATAAAATAACCGATTTTACTGAATTGAGGATATTCAAATAATTGATTTTTACTAAGATTAAGAAAGAAATCCTTGCATTTTAAATCCCAAAAAGTATCCTTGGATTTTAATTTATAGAAATTCGTTTTTTCGTTTACAAAGTCAACAATTTCAATAGGACTTTTATTGAACCTTAGTAAAACATCCGTAATGTTTCTGGGAACATAAGTCCCATTATGCCATTTCATTGATGAATCCAACAAACAATTAAGATATTTTTTGGCATTTGAATTTCTTTCATATTCTGACGCATACAATATTGATAATAGTTCAAATTTGCCATTATTTGGAATTTTGTCTAAATTGGTGTAAGTATCTGTAAACTTTTTGTCTATGTTACTTAATAACTTTTGAGTTTGGGTGGTATTCTCAAAAGGAGATATGACTTCTAAAATCTTTCTATAATCTGGTGAAACATCTATGGCAAGCAAACTCAGAAATTCAAAAAGTAAATTAGTTTTAGCTAAATTGGATTTAGCATAATTTTCATTTATTATGTATTCATACAGCAAATTCTTCCTGCTTTCAACAATTGATTTATTTATTGAATCTATTGTTTCATTTTCTACGTTATTAAATTTCAGAAGGCATGCATATGACATTATCCAAGCTGCTTTATGAACTTTTATCTGTGTTGATTTTTTATTATTTAAATCGTTTAATTGCAATAAATTCTCCTGTTCTAATAATTTATTACAGTACTTAAAAACCTCAATGCTATATTTTTGTTCTTTGTCGTAAAGCAAAGTATCTCCTTTAGTATAGCTACCACATATTTTAAGTATTTGTATTCCTACATCAAATGCAATAGAATCGTTTTGAATTGTATCTAATAGTTTTGTGAAATGAAAAGAATTGTTCTTCAGTTCAAATCCATTCCTGCTCACAGATTTTAATCTGTTGTAATTAATGATAAACTCTGCTTTGGTCTTTGGGTCAATATTTTTTGACTGGAGCATTTTTATTC
>JBAXCN010000148.1:0-2310 GCA_037141455.1 Bacteroidota bacterium | reverse complement strand
TCTCATCGTCTTTTTAAGATTAACTTAATGGTATAAATTAAGCCTTTATGCTTTTGGATAAAAAATAATTCTACATTTGATGTAAAATCCCTGCCTCATGAAAAAACTTACACTCCTCTTTTTAGTGCTTTTTTTAAAATTTGCACCCGCAAAAGCACAGTGGGTAACGATACCTGATTCTAATTTTGTAGTCAGGTTGCAATTGCAATTCCCAAGTTGTATGAATGGCAACCAAATGGATACTACTTGTGCGGGTATTGTTAATGCAACACAATTAGATGTTCAAAACAGTTTTATTTCAAATCTTTTTGGAGTTCAGTTTTTTGATAGTCTAACTTTATTACAAGTTAATTTACCCTTTTTAACTAATTTGCCAACTTTGCCAAGTGGGCTGCAATCTATGATTATAGGAGGAACTCAGTTAACCAGCCTGCCTGCATTGCCAAATTCTTTGATATATTTAAATTGTGGTGGCAATCAATTAACCAACCTGCCTGCATTACCAAATTTACTAACTAGTATTGATTGTTCTGGAAATCAATTAACCAGTCTGCCTAACTTGCCAAATAGTTTAACATCTTTATTTTGTACAAACAATGCATTGAGCAGTCTGCCTGCTTTGCCAAATTCTTTGACAATATTACATTGTTATTTCAATCAATTAAGCAGCCTCACTGCTTTACCAAATTCTTTGACAGAATTAAGATGTGAAAATAATCAATTAAGTAGCCTGCCTGCATTGCCAAATAATTTAACATTTTTAGGTTGTAGAAACAATCAATTAAGCAACCTGCCTGCATTACCAAATTCACTAACTATTATTGATTGTCCTGCAAATCAATTAACCAGTCTGCCTAACTTGCCAAATAATTTAACATTTTTAGGTTGTGGAAATAATCAATTAACCAGCCTGCCTAACTTGCCAAATTCTTTGACAATTTTAGATTGTGCGGGAAATCAATTAAACAGCCTCCCTGCTATACCAAATACTTTGACAGAACTATCCTGTTATTATAATGATTTGAACAGCCTTCCTGCATTGCCAAGTATAATGAATGTAATAAATATAAGTTACAACAACATTTCTTGTTTAGTAAATTTGCCTCAAGTTTTTGGAAGTGGTGGCTATATTTCTAACAACCCATTAACTTGTGTGCCTAATCAAACAAATTACAGTTTGGGTTTGCCTTTGTGTATAGATGGAGACCTTGTAAACAACCCCAACAACTGCACGAGTGTGAACATTATCGGAAATGTTTTTACAGACTTAAACAGCAATTGTTCTTTCAATCCTACTGATTTTAATTCTCAAAATATTCCTGTAATGCTCTACGACAACCAAAATAACTTTCTAGCTCAAAGCTATACTATCAATGGTGTTTACAGTTTTAATAATTTATTGCCCGATACCTTTCAAGTGAAAATAGATACTACTTATTTACCAGTTGCAATGGCGTGCGGGCAAAATAGTACACAAATTGCAATATTAGATTCTGCAAATCAAACCTTACAAAATATCAATTTTCCGGTAATATGCAATGCAGCTTACGATGCATTTGTTCAATCTGTCACTCCTCAAGGGTGGGTTTTCCCTGGGCAAATACATAGTCTTAAAACCAATGTTACCAACAATTCTAATTTGTATAATTTAAATTGTACTTCAACAACTGTCTCTGGAACAGTTAACATCCAAGTAAATGGCCCAGTTTCGTTTGTTGCACCTGCTGCGGGTGCATTAACGCCAACAGTTAGTGGCAATACCTTTACATACAGCATAACAGATTTTAATGTATTGACAACAGAATCTTTTGGATTGCACTTAATGACAGACACCACCGCACAAGCCACAGACCAAATTTGTGTGCATGTAGAAATTTCTCCCAATCCTATAGATGCAGATACCACCAATAACGTATATGATTTTTGCTACAACGTAGTAAATTCTTACGACCCAAATATGAAGGAGGTATATCCTGTAAACGTGTTGCCGGGTTACGACGATTGGTTTACATACACCATCCATTTCCAGAACACAGGCAATGCTCCGGCTTTTAATATTCGTTTAAGAGATACATTGGATACACAGTTAGATTTGAATACGTTTGAAGTATTGGGTTATTCTCATCCTGCAAATGTTGGCATAAGCGGAAACATATTAACCGTTAGGTTCAACAACATTATGTTGCCCGATAGCACCAGTGATTACGAAGGAAGTATGGGTTATTTTCAGTACCGAATAAAACCACTACCAAACTTGCCAAATGGCTCTCAAATAAACAATACGGCCTATATTTATTTCGATTACAATGC
>JBAXCN010000147.1:0-2367 GCA_037141455.1 Bacteroidota bacterium | reverse complement strand
TAATAATAAATATAGAATACCCTCTGCACGTTTGCAAAATTGGAATTATGCAAATGAGGAAATGTATTTTGTAACCATTTGTACAAAAAACAAAGAAAATTATTTTGGTAAAATTGTTAATACCAATAACGATACAAACGCCATTTTACAACCAACCGAAATAGGGAAAATTGCCTATATTGAATGGTATAAATCCATGGAAATGAGACCGGATATGAATTTAGAATTTGGCGAATTTGTGGTAATGCCCAACCATATTCATGGAATCATTATGATTGGTGCAAATAAATTTAATACACCACTGGAACGTAGAGACGCCATGCATGGCGTCTCTACAAATGCCAATGAATTTAAAAATAATTTTACCCCCCAATCCAAAAACCTATCATCAATCATTCGTGGTTTTAAATCTGCGGTAACAACCTACGCTAGAAAAAATTCTATAGAATTTGATTGGCAAACACGATTCCACGACCACATAATTCGTTCAAATGATGCATACCAAAGAATTTCTAATTATATAATAAACAATCCAAGGAAATGGCAGCAGGATAAATTTTTTAATAAATAACTGTAGAAACGCCATGCATGGCTTATCTATAACGCATAATTTAAGAGGCTCCATGCATGGCGCCTCTACGTACATTCAATTCAAAATTCATCCTCTACTAACCAATGCATAATTTGTTTGTCATCGCTACCTGTTAACAGTTCTGAATTGTTCAACCAAATTAATTTATTAATAGATGTAACATGTGCTTCATTTCGGGCTTTGTCAACTACTTTCAACAAATCAAAAGTAATTGCATCCCAAATTTTTAATGTTTTATCCATACTGACTGTTGCAAACAAACTGCCAATAGGATTAAACTGAATGGCATTGATATGTAAATTGTGTGCAGGAACATCTTTTATTAATTCATAGTTTTTAACTGCATCGTAAAATTTTAAAAAAACATCTCTTCCTCCACTTAACAAATGTTTATTTTGATCGCAATAACTCAATGCAAACACAGAGTTGGTATGAAAATTTAAAGTTTGGATTAAATCAAAATTGGTGTCATTATAAATTCGAATACAATGATCGGAAAAGCCAATTGCTATATGCCCTAATAATGGATTTAATGCAATGGTTCTAGCACTTTTGGTACTTGCATGTATGGTTTTAATTAAAGAAAAATCATCAGTATTAAAAATATTTATTTTACCATCTCCTCCTGTCGTAATGATGGTATTATTATGTAATTTAATATCAAAAATGCCTAATGTATGAGCTTCAATATTCCTTACTTCTTTGTTAATGGTTAAATCAACTAAGTGAAGATTTCCTTGAGCAGATCCAATTAGTAAAAGATTTTTATTTTTTAGAAGTAATAAACTATAAACAGGTCTTGGAACTTGACAAATTAATATTCCATCCGTTTTTTCGAGTAAATTCCATTCTACCACATAACCTTCGCCTGCTCCCGAATAAAAACAATTTTCATTTATTGAAGGTGACAATGTATAAACACAATCTTTATGGCCAGTAAATTGATTTAATTTTGTTATTTTAATTTTTTTTAACATGAATTTTTTTTAACTATATTAATGTCGGTTATTTTAAAAAATATTACGATTAAAAATTTAGACATTTTACAATTGCAATATTATTTAATTGCTTATAGATATTGTATAATTGCAATTGTTTCAATATTGCAAAGCAACAATAATAATTTAACTAAACTCAATTTTGCCAATTATTTCTATACAAAATATTAGTTCGGATATAACTTTGGGTTTATGGAAAGTTACTGAAACCAAAGCAGATTTTATAAAGATGCTAGGTAATCATTTAATTGACAAATCTAAACCCGAAAATCAAGCAGAAAATGTGGGAATTCATTGGTTTGCAAGCAGGGTGTTATTGCAAAATTTATTTGATGCTAACCGAATTGAAATTCATAAAAACGAAAACAATAAACCTACTTTATTTATTGACCATGAAAAATATTTTATAAGTATTTCTCATTCATACGAGTATGTTGGAATAATGTTTAGCAAAACCCACGAAATAGGCTTTGATATTGAAAAAATTGATGATAGAATACACCGGGTTTCGCATAAATTTTTAAATGAAAACGAACAAAAATTTGCTGAAAGTAAATTAAGTAAAACCCTTATTTGGAGTGCAAAAGAAAGTGTATATAAATGGTACGGAAAAAAGGAATTAGATTTTAAAGACAACATGGAAATGATTGAATTTAAAGAAAATACTGAAGGTGAATTTTTAAGTATACTTAACAAAAACGGGGTTAAAAAAGAACTGGTAATGCATTATTTTTTAATTGAAAACTATGTTTTTACTTATTGTTTCGAGTGATGAAG
>JBAXCN010000146.1:0-2408 GCA_037141455.1 Bacteroidota bacterium | reverse complement strand
TTCTTTACTCATTTCTATGCATTTAATCAATTGCTCTATGGGAGAAGATTTTAATATTATACCATTTACGTTTAATGCCAATAATTCCGAAATTAATTGTTCTTTGATAACTAATAAAAGTGCTATAATTTTTTGCATTTGATTTACCTTTTTAATTTCACTAATAACTTTTAACCAATTAGCATTCTGATTGATTATAATGATATCATATTCCCTACTTAACTTGTTATAACTGCTCAATTCTTCAATTTCTGAAAACCAATTTAAGTCAAATAATATCTTACAAAGTCCTTTTCTTGAATAATTATCGTCATCTAAAACTAAAATTGATTGTTTTTCTGTTCCAATTAAATCTAAAGAGTTGTTTTTCTGCATATTCATTTATTTAAAAAAGTAAATACAGAACCATACAATTCAGCTGCATTGAGTTCTTAGCGCTTAGTTATAGTGGTTTTGATAGTAAAAAATATTTCACATAAATTTTACAATTCATACTATATAGGTTAGGCTTTTTCAATAATAAGAAAATATTCTTAAATACCAAAAAAAACTACTTGTACTTATACTTTTTATCTAAATGGGTGTCTCTGTGTCCAAAGTTCATTACTGTTTTTATTCAAAACATAAGCAGAGATGTAATTTAATATAGTTGAGTTAAACTTTAGAAAAACTTTTTCTTCAATAGGCTCAGCTCCAACAGTGCTTTTTATTTCCATTGCTGTTCTACCAAAATCAATAATTTTAGATTTACTATTTATTGCTACTTCAGTTATATCGTATAACATATTTAAATACAAAGCATGATTTTTATTTGAATCGTAGTTGAGCCCAATTAAATGTGCATCAATTGTACTTTTGTTTTTCAAAATGCTATAAAATCCAATTAATTCTTCATTTTTAAAATAAGCATTTATTATAATATCTTCCTTTAAGTTCTTTTTTAATTCAAATAAATATGAATCTGAAGCTTTTAATAATCTAAATCGTGCACGATTGTAAACATTATTATACAAAATATGTATATCTTTTTTTATTAGAGTCAAATCGTCAATAGTTAATTCTATCTGATTTATACCAATTAATTTTTTGCGCGCTCTTTGAGCTCTAATTCTATATTTTGATGAAAATGCTTTGTAATAATCAGAAACTAAACCCCATTCAGGATTAATTTTTAAGTTCATCACTGGTAAAACTTTTACTTCATTGAATTTATTAGATTTAATAGTCTCTGATACGGATACTGAACTGTTAATTAAATCTTTAATAATAATTACATCAGGATTTTTAGGTTTCTTTTCTACTTTATCAATAATTAAGTCCCAATAAAATGCCTTTTCGGATTCAGTTACATTTTCTTTAAACCAAATTCCATTTGGCCCGCTAACTTGAGCATTACCAATAATTAAGAGTCTTATTTTACTTTTAAAATTACTTAACAAATTTTTAATCAATCTTTCAAGTAGAATGAGTATTCTATTTTCAGATGAAAATAAACTTCCAAATGAGTTTATTGATTTGAAGTCCAACAAAACTTCTTGAAAACACCCAACTGCTATTAATTCTTTACCTTTTATTATTCTTACTAAAATTAATTTACAGTTTTCTGGTAAGCTTTCTTTTAAAGCTTTTAAATATTTAGGAGTTAAGTAGATTGGAAGAGATTTATCTTCCATCCAATAAACTTCCGAATTAAACTCTAATTTAACAGCCGATGAAGACAATTTTTTACGCGGCTTACAATAAAACATTTTTTATTTAAAAAATTTTCTATGCAAATTTACAATTTTGAATTAGCATTATTAAAAAAAGCGCTGAATTACAAAAATTCAGCGCTTTTTCGGTCTTACGAACTTTTTCTAATTTCCTGCAACAATCCAACGAACTGTTTTACTGAAATTACTTGTTTTTACATTTACTAAATAAATCCCATTACTTAAATTCATCGCAGAATTGTTAAGTTGAATCTTAGTTGATTGATTAGAGACTTTTGTATTGTAAAGCATCCTTCCGCTTAAATCTGTTATGCTTATATTTTGAATTTCTTCGTTTCCATTTAAAGTAAGTAAAGCAATGTCTTTACTTGGGTTTGGTTGAATAGAAAAATCAAAACTATTTACTTTATTTAGGGAAACTGTTTCATCCCATAGGGTATTTAAAGTTGTATTTGTAACAATTGGTAAGTTAAAATCAAAATAAATATATGCAGTATTTGTAATTTGAGTCCCTAAGGGAATATCTAATTTTCTTTTAATAAAGTATTTAATGTATCCATGACTTGCAGGTTCATTAACAAAACTATCTGGTAATAGAATATTATCGAATCTGAATGTAACCACTCCTGATCCATTTATAGAATAATCTATAGGATGACTAGCCCCATCAAATCTAAAAGTTGAAACATCTAAATC
>JBAXCN010000145.1:0-2511 GCA_037141455.1 Bacteroidota bacterium | reverse complement strand
TTGTTCCAACACCAATATTTCCATTGGCTAAAATGGCTAAACGCGGATTATAAGGAGTTCCACCAGTTGAAAATAAAATGCCTCTTGTAGTTGATGCATTTCTTAAAGCAATATCACCATTTTGAGAACCTAAAACATAATTACCAGCTCCATTTGATAAACCAAATGAACCACCTTCTGTTCCATTATTTCCTAAGATATAACCAGGACCATTTCCTCCATTACCCGAATTCATAATACCACCTCCAACATAGTTGTGTTGTATTGTAAGTGGATTAGAAGGAGTAGTAGTTCCTAATCCAACAAATGCTCCATTGTTAAATATATTACTACTATTGGTTACCCAAGCTGTGCCATTCCAATAAGGAGTGTTTCCTGCTGCTGCACCATTTGGCAAACCATTTGCTGCAAATAATGAATAAGGAACACTCATTAACTCACTTGTTCCTGCAATGGTATAGGATGTTCCGCCCGTTGGGTCGGTTTCTGTTTTTATAAAATATGGTCCATTTGCCCAATTTATTGAACCAAAAGTTCCTGTTACAATTGATCCTTTTCCTATTTCTAAACTTACTAACCCATTTATATTAGTGGTTGGTGTTTGTGTTTCTGCGTAAGTAACAGTGCCAGTTATAGAACCTTGTAAAATACTTATTTTCATTCCTACTTTGGTGTTTTTTATCAAAGCATCGGAACTGTTTCGAATTACTGCTTGGTAACTCATTTTTTGTGGTGCTTGTGCCCACACATTAGTAGTTAATAATAGAGCTGCTACTATTGAATAAATTTTTTTCATAATGTTTAGTTTTTAATAATTTTAAATGTTTTTATTTCTTTGTTATTTTCAATTACTTTTAGGAAGTAGGTTGCTGGAATTAGTTCCGACAAATCAATATTTGTTTCAATTCCATTTACTTTTTTTGATTCCATTTGACACCCTTTTAAATCAAAAAGCTGATAGGATAAATCAGAAACTTTATAATTCCCAATTTTTAAAATAACAAAATCGCTTGTTGGATTTGGATATATAGATGTACTTAAAATAATTCCAGAAGTTTCTGTTAAACCTGTAACTCCTGAAATTTCATAAGGTTGTTGTACACCTTCAGCAGCAGAATTGTTAGTACCAGTATTAGTGGTATATACTATTTGGCCAACTGTGTAGTTAACATTACCACTACTTCCCGAGGCTGTGCCTCCTGAAGCTGCAATAGCTGTTTGTGCTTTAACTCCATTAGTAAGCCCTAGTCCTAATAAAATAAAAGCACTAAATTTGAGTTTTTTTTGTTTCATTTTTACCCTCCATTTTTAATTTTTAGTTTATAAATAAATTTAACACAGCAACCATAAAAAAAATATTTTTATGGTTTAAATAAATGGGAAGTTTCGATGGATATTTGGGAAGTTTGATATTTTTACCCGTAAAAATGGGGTATTTTATTAATAAATTGTTAGGTGAATTGATGGATTTTCTTTAACCGTTGGCTAAAGCCTAACGGCAATAGAATAGTGTTTAGAACAAATGCATCAATTGCCGTTCGGCTTTAGCCAACGGAAATAAAATAAACTAAAAACCTCGAAACTTCCCATATTTACTAACAAACTTCACATTTTTATAAAAATATAATTTTTTGGTTATTATTTGCACCACATGTTTTGCAGGTATTTTTCTATTTTATTTATTATAACAGCCATGTTATTGCCTAATGCAAAACTTTATGGTAGTGTTTATATTTCCGATTCATTGCAACGCATTATCAATTCCATGCCAAACGATACCAATAAAGTGAACTATATGTTGGGCTTAATGAATCGTTATCATTTTTCTGATAGAAACTTAGCAGTAGCAATTGGTCATCAAACTTTACCTATCACTAAAAACATAAAATGGAAACTTGGTAAAGCACGTATTCAAGAAAAAATAGGTAGAATTTATTGGCAATATGGACAATATGATTCTTCATTTTATTATCACTTTAGAGCCGCTTATTCATTTAAAAAACTAAACCTCTGGAAAGATTATTGGGACGTAATTGTAATGATTGGGCAAGATTATGCCAATTCAGCTCAATATGATAAAGCACTTTTTTATTTAAATGCTGCTTTAAACGAGTATAAAATAAAAAAAGAAGAAGGTGGTGTTAACTATGTGTTAAGCATGTTGGCTTGGGTTTATGGCTCACAAGGCGATTTTGTAAATGCTACTAAAAACACCTTTGAACAAATAAAAATTGCAGAAAAAAACAATGACAGCAATGAGTTAAGATTTGCATATTTTGCTTTGGCCAAAAACTACGCTGGTTTAAATAGAAACGATGAAGCAGAAAAAATAATTGATAGTTTGTTCCCATTTTTGGTAAAAAATAACAATTTAGATGGACTATTAATGTACTATTTTGATAAGGCAAGCTATGTATTTAAACGAAACCTGATTGATAGTGCATTTTACTTTTATCAAAAAGAAAAAGAAATTGCTATTATTTTAAAAAATGATTATTGGAAGGCCGATGC
>JBAXCN010000144.1:0-2576 GCA_037141455.1 Bacteroidota bacterium | reverse complement strand
AGTTCCAATAAAAGCCGAAGTAGGTGTGGGTGATAACTGGTTGGAAGCACATTAGGGTTAGTTGATAGTGAGGCAGTTGCATAAGTCCTTTCAAACAAACAAAAGCAACTATTAAATGAAAAGTAAAATGAAACGAACAATTTTATACATATTATTTTTATTGGTTTTAATCATTCAAGGCTGCTGCATGGGTGAGTCAACATTATCTCATTACGGACAAACCAAAATTATTCAAAATATTATTACGCTAAATCCTGATAATAAAATTTATAAAATAAGCTACCCTAATTCATTATTGGAGTTAACACCAAATAGTAACCAAAGTATTATTTATCTGTCTGAAGCTACTGATAACACTAAAATTTTTATACATAGTACTTCAGGTTTTGATACAATTGAAGTTTATTGTGAAAAAACAATAAACTACTCACCAGATAGTCCTTGTGATGACGAATATTTAGAAAAAAAAGTTTTTGATCCAAAAGTTATTAGTCACACTTTTGATAGTTGTTATTTTATTACAACAATCAAAGACTCCTATCCTCAAGAAAAAACAGATAATTTATACATTAAATGAAAAAGAAATTCCAATTTTTTATATCGGCATTTTTTTTATTTTTTTCTACAATTAATGCCCAAACAATTGTTAAAAATCCAGATAAAAAAGAAATTATAATTGGAATTCAAACTCGAGCAATTGATTTATTGCCTTTTGAATTTTCTTTAATGGCTTACAAACAAACAAAATTTTCATACACATTGAAATTAGGTTTAAACTATTTTAAAAAAAATATTTTTGATGATGTGTATAAATACCAATCTGGAAGCGTATCAAACAGAACATTTAGTCATGATCAAAAATTTAAAGCTATTTATATAAAGCCAGGTATAAATTTTATAAATAGACCTGATAAAAGAGGAGAAAATTTTGTTAACTTTAATGCAGTATTTACCTATGCATTTGAAACCTTTGAATTAACAAGTGAAGACAAAATTTATGGTAAAGTTACTCAAAATTTCACAGAAGAAAATGTGTATGCTGGACTTGAAATGGAGTATTTAAAAATTTATAACTCAGGAATTAGCATTGGTGGAATAGTTGGATATAAATTAATAAATACAGTTCCATTTAAGAATATAGTTCAAGGTTTAGAAAATGCTTCTACATTTTCACCAGGAATGGGTTTTGGGAAAACTTTTTATTTTAATATTTCTATAGGTTATTATATTTTTCAGCAATAGAACATTTATTTTTTAATTGCTGGCAAGGACACAGGTTATGGCGAAAAACCTATGCTTGTTTAGTCTCTACTTATTTTCCTCAAAATCTATTTCAAAATAGTTCAAAATAGTTTTGTAATTATCTTGGGCGGAAAGGCAAGTATCTATTAAATATTCTTTTGCATTTTCCCATTCTCGCAAACCCCTATAATAAAATAGTTTCAAATCTTCGTCTATAATAAATGGAACTACATTATTGGCCAAACATTCCTTAAACATAATTAATCTGCCTACTCTTCCATTACCATCTTGGAAAGGATGAATTACTTCAAACTCCTGATGAAATTTGATAATATCTTCAAATGTTTTTTCTGGAATATTGTTATACTCTAATAGTAATTTTTTCATTTGAATAGGAACTTCTTTTGGCAAACAAGTTTCATTTCCACCCACTTCGTTAGGCATTTTTTTATATTCGCCTACGTTAAACCAGTCTTTTCGACTATCTGAAGTACCCGATTTTAGCAAATAATGCAGTTCTTTAATCAACGATTCATTAAGTTTTGTTTTTGCTTTTTCAATAATTAAATCAATACAACGAAAGTGATTGTTGGTTTCAATAATGTCATCTATATTTATGTTTTCTTCCGTTAAACCTATGGAATTGGTTTCAAAAATAAATCGTGTTTGATCATGTGAAAGCTTACTACCTTCTATTCTGTTTGAATTATAGGTAAGGTCAATTTGCGTGCGATGATAAATTCCCCCTTTCAGCCTCATGTCTTTTTGCTCTTTCAACTGATTTAATAATTGACTATTGCTAAAAAGAACTTCTTTTACTTTGTTAGGCAATGAGGCATCAGCTGGAATATTCCAAGTTTTACCGGTAAGGAAAGCACCATTAATTTTTCCTGTTGCACAATAGTTACGAGCTGTTCTATCGGGTATGTTCCACTTTTTGGCGTATTCTTTAACTGAAATGTAATTCATTGTTTTGCTAAAACATGGCCATTATCGGCAAATTTAGATTTTTTACTTTTCAAATATAAAGAATCTTGCCGATAAAGGCAGTATATTCAAGTTTTCTTTTTTCCGTTGGCTAATCCCAAAAGCTTTCAGAATAAAGGCAATTGATTTTTGTTAGCGTGTTATTTCTAAACCAATAATTTCTTTTTCAATATTTTTTTTATCAGCCAATGCAGGCCTTTTTACCTTTATTAAAAATCATCCATTTATTCAATAAGAAGATTTATGCTTTGGATTTATTAATAAAAAAAGCCATTAAATAATTTTATTTTATTTAATAGCTTTATATAATTTTATAAGAGATATGTTTTCTTAATATTTAAAAAACA
>JBAXCN010000143.1:0-2603 GCA_037141455.1 Bacteroidota bacterium | reverse complement strand
ACTTGGATATACCGAATTGCTACAAACGAAGCATTGCTTTTTATACAAAAAAAGAAACAAAATTTTAACGTTACCCTCGATGATGTAAGTATAGAATTAAGCTCCAAACTTACTTCTGATAATTATTTTGATGGGAATAATATTGAACTAAAACTTCAGCAGGCATTATTAACTTTGCCTAATAAACAGCGATTGGTTTTTAATATGAAATATTATGAAAACTTAAAATACGAAGAAATGCAAAAAATATTAGATACCAGTGTTGGTGCGCTAAAAGCTTCTTATTTTCATGCTGTAAAAAAAATTGAGGCTTATCTAAAAAAAGAAACTAAAATTTAATTATGCTCAAAAATTTAAAAGAACTTCGATTTGCGGAAATAGGCAACTATAGTCCAGGTTTAAATACTATTAAAGGATTATTGGTTTTAACAGTAATTTTTGGTCATGCAATTAATATTACCTCTAATTTGCAAACCATTTATTTTTTTCACATGCCACTTTTTTTGGCCATAAGTGGTTTTTTAATAAAAAAATCAGCTTTTGAAAATGGAATTATACCCTACTTAAAAAAATTAATAAACAGAGCAATTATTCCTTGGGCAATTGCCTTTTTAATTTTTATTCCTATTTCATTCTACCACCAATCTATTTCAACTTTTTCAATCAAAAACATAATTTATCCTTATTACCATTTGTGGTACATACCTGCTTATTTATTAGCTGCTTATGTTTGTTTTTTAGTGGTAAAATTTAATGTGCCGCTTTGGTTAAGTGCAATAATTACGGTTGCATTTACTGCTACTTGGTTTATAGTTTATAGAGATACAAGTCCAGATGGTTTGCCTTTATTTTATTTAGGCGATAAAAGAATTTATGGTTATTTAACATTCTTTTTTGTAGGATTTGCTATTAGAAATAAATTGTTAAAATGGAGGCCAAGTATTTATTTGTTGCTAGTAATTATAAGTATTACCATGTTTATTTTGTTGTTATTTATTGCTAAGCAAATGCAAAGTAATGGCTTGTTACTTATAGTTCCTTACCTAATTTGCAATATTGGAATCGTTTTTTTTATAGTGATTTATGCTTCTTCACAACGTTGGAGCAACAACAGATTTATACTTTTTATAAATAATCAATCGTTAGGAATTTACCTATATCACCCACTGTTTATATTTGTTGCTTATGAGTATTTGGGTAGTCCAGAAATGAACAAATCAAACACTTTGCAAGGTTTTATTATATTTATAGTAGCTACTTTACTAAGTAGTTTGTTAGTGTGGGTTTTAACTAAATTTAATATTACTAATAAATACCTTTTGGGTAATATAAAATAAATATTTTAATCTATTAATTAAACCATTATTTAAAAACACTATCAAAAAAACATTAAATGGAAAACGAATTAGAAAATATAGATGAAAGTTTTATAAACAACCTAGATAAAAAAGGTAGTTTTAAAACTCCTGAAAATTATTTTGAGAATTCGGCAAAAAATATTTTAAGTGTAATAAATATTACTTCAACTGTTTCGAACTTAGAGCCGGAAGCTGTTTTTAAAGTACCTGAAAACTATTTTGAAGTAAGTAAAAACAATATTTTAAATAAAATAAATAAGCCACAAACTAAAAAAATAAATATTTATAACAATTGGAAATTTGTTTCAGGAATTGCAGCACTTTTAATTGCTACTTTTGGTATTCTTTTTTTGTTAAATAACCGAGATAAAAGCCTAGAAGCTGCTCTAAATAATGTAAGCCAAGAAGAAATGGTAGATTATTTAGCCAAAAATGATGTGAAAATAGAATGGATAAATGACACAAATTTTAAAATAGAATCTACAATAAACCAAGAACAAAATAGCAAGGAAATAGAACAATATTTAATAGAGCAAGCTGACGAGCAATTTTTATTAGATGAACTTTAAAAATACATAAATAAAATGAAAAAATACATAATACTGATAACATTTATAGCAGGATTAGCTATACAAGTAAAAGCCCAAAATGGTGAAAAACTGGAAACAATGAAAATTGGTTTTATTACTCAAAAATTAAATTTAACCAGCGATGAGGCTAAAGTATTTTGGCCTGTTTATAACAAATATACCGATGAACTAAAAAAATTACGTGCATCAACAAAAGGCAAATTATTAGAAGAAATGAGCGACTTGCCAAATATGACAGATGCTGAAGCCGAAAAAGTTTTAAATGAAATGGTTGGTTTTAAAATTGCTGAAGCTGAATTATTAAAAAAATATGCAAATGAATTTAAAAAAGTATTACCCATTAAAAAAGTGGTTTTGCTTTTTAAAGCCGAAAACGATTTTAAACGAGAAATATTGAAAAAATTAGCAAATCGAAATCGTAACTAATTAAAATTTATAAAAACCTATAGACTAAAACCTATAGGTTTTTTTATATAAGCCCATTTCATATAGTTTAAATTCTATATTTCTTTTTTACAAACCTTTACATTTAATTTTTCGTATAAGTATCTATAAAAAATACTTTGTAAAATCAATTACTTTTTTAAATTTGAAAACCAAAAATTGTTAACTTAATAATTATGAAAAAAACAATACACTTTTTATTTGCATTTGC
>JBAXCN010000142.1:0-2608 GCA_037141455.1 Bacteroidota bacterium | reverse complement strand
CACAAGGAGATTCACAATCACAGGCTCAAATAATTGGTGATTTACAACTCAATCCCAATATTGGTGCAAATGATAATACTAGTAGTATTGATATAATAACTGATTCACAAGGAGATTCACAATCACAGGCTCAAATAATTGGTGATTTACAACTCAATCCTGACAGTTATGAAATAATATAATTTAATCTTTTGGTGTTTGCTATGAGAATAGAAAATAATAATTACATTCCAGTTACAATTAAACCACAAATTAAAAGTTTTTTTCAGGCAATAAATGAAATAAAAAAAATTAAAAGTAGTTTTCAAGAACAAAAGAGAGATCTTGATGAAAGTAAAAAAAGATTAAAAGAAACAGTAGAAATTTTTAAATTAGAGTCTCAAAACATAGTTATGAATCGCTGTAATACTAAAAAAATAAAACTTGAAACTAATTATCAGGAAAAGCAAAAACTTTTAAAAGAGATTATAGTTGAATCTTTTAAAGTAGATACAATTCAAAATGAAAATTCAGAAAAGATAGAAAATGCAGTTTTGGGATTACAAAAATTAATTGAAATTGATAAAAAAACAAAAAAAGGAATAGATTCTTATACAGAAAAATTAATTGAAAAAATAAATGAAATAAAAAGTTATAATGTTAAATCTTTACCTGATTCAGGTAAAGTCAATTTGTCTGAACAGATTATAAATGATGAAATAAAAAACAATAAACAACAATATGAATTATGTGTAGAGGCTGACTTATATCTAGGAGTAGGCGACTACAAAAATGCACTTAAGGTTTATAATTCAATTTTATCAGATAGATATGAATCAAAGAATCTAAAAATTAGTTATGTACCTTTAGAAGAACAATTAAGGCAGGCTTCTAAGTTATATATTTTCTTGCAGACTATAATTGATAGATTAAATTTAGATGAAAATATAAGAATTGATTTGTTTTCATCAGCAATTGCTGCTCATACTCAAGGCAAATTTAGTCTTTCAAAAATCGAAGTGCTGGATATGCTTAATAAGCAATTTTATTACGCATAAAAAAACCTATATTATGAGAATCTTTATAACATACACTCTTCTATGTTTTTAGGGTATATTGAAATCATTATTTTGCTTTAATTACCTCACCCTCTCCTTACCCTAAACACATCAGGATGCCACTTTTCTTTAATAGCAGTAAGTAACATTGCTTTAGTATTTCTTACCTGTCCCTTTTTTATTTGTATATCTACGGCATTTATTGCATTTACTATTACTAATTCTTCGTTTTCTCTTAGAATTTTATAGATTATTTTTTTACTTATACCGAACTCTTCTAACATGAAAAATATTGGAGGGAGTCTTTTTGGTTGTGACGTTGTTGGTGTAACACTCGTTTTAGATGTATTTTTTGATATTTTGAATCTTATACTTGTGATTTTTCTAACAGTTTTAATTTCCTCAAAAGTAAAACTGATGTCAGATTTAGCATTTAATTCTCTTTGAGCCATCAGTAGCACTCTTTCCTTAAATTCTTTATACTGATTTAACTTATTCTGAATACCACAGTATTTTCTTATTGTTTCTACTTCTATAGTTCTTTCTCCTAAAGATTCATATTGTTTTAATAATTCATAGATTCTTATTGAGTATACGCTATTAAACTGCATCAAGTCTGATAATTCAATGGCGGTAAAATGGGTTTTTAATTCTATTAAGAAAGGTTTCATTTCTGGATGGAAACTTAACTCTATTTTACCTTCATTGATCCAATATTTGGCATAATCTATCCAGTGCAATGTTGTTATACTGTTTTCTTCTAATTTATTTATACTTATAGTTTTTCCCATAAGCTTTTTTACTATTTTATGAATATAAGTGTAATCCGTTTCTATACCTATTAATTTACAAAACTCCGAGGTGCTTATAATGTGTTTTTTAAAATCTTCGTCATTAGGTTTTATTTGAGATATGAGCCAAAGTATTACTCTTTTTTCTTGTAATGAAAGCTGGTAATTTGCTTCTATGAGATTGTTATGTTGAAAGACAACTAATCCTGTTTCAGGTACTCCTCTTTTTTTATTTTTTGTTACTTTATCAGTAGAAGATAATGTAATTCTATTTTTTAAAATTTTGGTTTCATTTGTTTTTAATATGTCGCTTATAGATTTCATAAAAAGCAATAAAATTTAATTTTTTTAGATACAAATAATGTTTTAGTATTTTACTAAATAAGATGCTAAAAAGCAAAATCTTTTTTGGGACGAAAAAAGTCTTTTTTGGGACGAAAAAAGTCTTTTTTGGGACGAAAAAAGTCTTTTTTCGACTCTCAGACCCTAGGTGAAATCAGGGTTATTGAGGGGGGGAAAATACTATACAATACTGAAAGTATATAAAAACAAGCAAAAGGAAACGCTGCTTATTGTGGATAATTTTTCTTTTGAATGTTTGTATTTGTTTTATCTTATCAAAAAAAGTATATGTGAAATCTTAAAAATGAGTTTTTCAAAAAAATGGTATAGGTATTAATGAATTTTAATTTTTATTACTCAAATCAGAAACAAGCTTTTTAACTATTGATGAGATTTTTTTGGGTATTGAGTGGTTAGGATTGATAGTTGTTGATTAGG
>JBAXCN010000141.1:0-2777 GCA_037141455.1 Bacteroidota bacterium | reverse complement strand
CGCCCAATTGCGCAACTGAACTCATTGCGTTTTGGAAATATAGATAACGAAAGAACCAAATGGTTGGTTCGAGGTGTAGTTAAAGGAATTGGAAATTATGGTAATGCGTTTGGTATTCCGACCGTTGGTGGCGAGGTGTATTTTGACGATTGTTATCAAATAAATCCATTGGTAAATGCCATGAGTGTGGGAATTGCTAAAGTAGGAAAAACAGTTTCAGCTATCGCTGAGGGTGTTGGCAATCCTGTTTATATTTTTGGTTCAGCAACCGGAAAAGATGGAATTCATGGGGCAGCATTTGCTAGTAAAGACATTACGGAAGATTCAGCAAAAGATTTGCCTTCTGTTCAAGTAGGCGATCCTTTTTGGGAAAAATTAATTTTGGAAGCCAGCATGGAATTGCTTGAAACCGATGCCATTGTTGGAATGCAAGACATGGGTGCCGCAGGTATTACTTGCTCAACAAGTGAAATGAGTGCAAAAAGTGGAACAGGTATGAAAGTGTGGTTGGATAAAGTACCTATGCGCCAAGATGGCATGAAAGATTGGGAAATTCTTTTATCAGAAAGTCAAGAACGTATGTTGGTAATTGTGAAAAAAGGAATGGAAGCACAAGTGGAGAAGGTATTAGAAAAATGGGATTTAACTTATAATATTATTGGTGAAGTAACAGATTCGGGAAGAGTTCAGTACTTTATGAACGATGAATTGAGAGCTGATATTCCAGGAGAAAGTTTGGTTTTAGGTGGAGGTGCACCAGTTTATCACCGTGAATATACCGAGCCAAAATACTTCCAAGAAATTGAAAAATTTGACATCAATTCAATAAACGATGTTACCCTGAGCGGAGTCGAAGGGTCTGCCATTGAAGTGGCTAAATTCTTATGTGCTCATCCAAACATAGCCTCAAAAAGATGGGTATATAACCAATATGACAGCATGGTGGGAACTATTAACCAATCCACCAATGCGCCAAGTGATGCAAGTGTTGTGAAAGTTAAAGGAACTGATAAATCAATTGCTATGACTGTGGATTGTAACAGCCGTTTTGTTTGGGCTGATCCATTTGTTGGTGGGCAAATTGCGGTAGCAGAAGCAGCACGTAATTTAGTTTGTGCGGGTGCTGAACCTGCCGCAATTACCAATTGCTTAAACTTTGGAAATCCTTATAATACCGAAGTGTATTACCAATTTGTGTATGCCATAAAAGGCATGGGCGAAGCTTGCAAAAAGTTTGATACACCAGTAACCGGAGGAAACGTAAGTTTTTATAACCAAAGCAGCGACAACGATGCCGTATTCCCTACTCCAACCATCGGTATGGTGGGTTTAATTGAGGGTAACAAACCCCACATGACCATGGATTTTAAAAATGCTGGTGATGTAATTTACATGTTAGGTAACAGTAAAAACGATATTGCTTCATCGCATTATTTAGCACATTATCATAAAGTACAATACTCGCCTGCACCTTATTTTAATTTGGACGAAGAGCACCAATTACACAAAGCTTTATTGGGTTTAATCAACGGTAATCACATTGTATCAGCTCACGATTGTAGCGAAGGAGGATTGTTTATCACTTTGTTAGAAAGTGCTTTTCACAGAAATCTTTCATTCAACATTCAACATTCAACATCCAACATTCGTTTAGACTCGTTTTTATTTGGGGAGGCTCAAGGGCGTGTGGTAATTTCGGTAAAAGCTCATAATTGTGCTCAAGTTGAAAGTTTCTTAAGTGGATTAAATATGCCATTTGAAAAACTTGGAACTGTTACAGAAAATGAAATTCAGGTAAATGGAGTTAACTTTGGCAAAACAGCTGATTTTGCAAACATTTACAATAATTCTTTAGCTGAAAAATTAGCTTAATTTATTCAACATATATTTTGTAAAAGCTTGACATTTTTCAATGTCAAGCTTTTTTGTATTTATTGCATTTCAAAATAAATACTATTTTTGTTATATGATTATTAGAACAATTGAAATAGATACAGAAGAACATGCCAAAGAATTGGATGAAATTTTAAGTAAACTTTCCTATGTAAAAACTTCAAGAAAAATAAGTGTTAAAGATATCATATTAGAAAATGATAAAGTAAAAACACACACAATTTCAAAATTGTTAAAATGGGCAAAAACAGAGGGAAGAGTTATAGTAAATACATGGATAAATGAAGCAAATGAAAAAAACAAAACTAATATTATGACTACAAATCTAACCATAAAAAATGTTATTAAGGTATGGAAAGAAAATGATGAAAACACAAATGATAACAAGAAATTTATTGTTAAATCTGACAACCCTGAAGAGGTAATTCGTTTATTTTCAAAGGCACAATTAAAATTAGCTATAAATCTGATGGCAAAGGCAGAAAAAAGAGATCTAACACCTAAAAAAGTTAGAACCCATATATCAGTCTGGACGGTTAGAAAATAACTTAAATGTTTTGCAAATGAAAAACGAATAGAAATAATTGAATATTCTGATAGCATATCAAAAGCAAGACTAGATTGTTCAATAATTCCAGTAGTTTATGCCTTAGGAGGATTTGCAGGTTTGTTTACTATAATTTTTACAGCTTCCGAGTTTGATTTTATTTGCCTGCGGTTGGTGTTTTCACCAACCTTTTTGTTGCTAAAACTAAAACTATAATGCCAAATGCATAATTATATTTACTTTTTTACAGCCACAATTTTAAATTGGCAAAATTTGCTAAAGCCCCACTATGCGTAGTCTGAAGCCAAGCCATTGCTGGGCGACTACGTATTTAAAA
>JBAXCN010000140.1:0-2796 GCA_037141455.1 Bacteroidota bacterium | reverse complement strand
ACTACAGATTTTACTGAAGAATTGCATGGGGATACTAGTAAAATGATTATTATCAGCGAATTGTCTTTAAATTCTTTGATTGATAACAATGGAAATATTCACGACGAAGATTTTTTAGACCGTGTTGATATTCTCAGTTCTTTGGGACATACAGTTATGATTACCAACTTTCTCGATTATTGGTATTTAGTCCCTTATTTAAGCAAAGCTACCCGTAATCAATTGGTTGGTTTTGTGCTGAGTGTGCGAAATATTGAACGTATTTTCAAGCCCGAAGAATATAAGAATTTGCGTGGAGGTTTGTTAGAAGCATTTAGTTTGCTATTCGGTACCAATGTGAAGGCTTATGCCTATCCAGCTTTCAGAAATAATAGCAACGAATTAATAACTAGTACCAATTTAAATTTTGATGATTCTTTTAAGGGTTTATTGCAATTTTTATTAGACAATAAGATACTAGAAGATATAAAAGATGCTAATTTAGACTTATTGCATATTAATGCTGATGAAGTTTTGAATGATATTAAAAATGGAACCAACAATTGGGAAGATAAGGTTCCAGAAAAAGTTGCAACTTTAATAAAAGAGAATTGTTTATTCGATTACCCTTGCGCACCTGAGAATTAACCATCAATAATTAAGAAAAAGAATGAGTTTTGAGCAATTTGGATTTTCTCCACAACTTATAGAAGGACTGGATGCTATGAATTTTAGAGTTCCTACACCAATTCAAGAGCAGGCTATTCCTGAAATAATGGCAGGCAAAGACCTGATTGCAAGTGCTCAAACTGGTACAGGAAAAACGGCAGCTTTTTTACTGCCAATTTTAGAAAAGACTTTAAGAGACAAACCTTCACATATCGACACTTTAATTATTGTTCCAACTAGAGAATTGGGGCAGCAAATTGATCAACAATTAGGTGGTTTTTCTTATTTTATCGATATTAGTTCAATGGCAGTATATGGTGGAGGAGATGGAATTGGTTTCGAGCAACAAAAAAAAGCCTTAACGCAAGGTGTAGAAATACTCATTGCCACACCGGGCAAATTGCTTTCACATTTAAATATGGGTTATGTAGAAATGAAACACTTGCGCCACTTGGTGCTCGATGAAGTTGACCGTATGCTCGACATGGGCTTTATTGATGATATTCAGCGTATTTTAAATTATTTACCTGCCAGCAAACAAACCTTATTTTTCTCTGCAACCTTGCCTCCTAAAATCAGGCAATTGGCTGTAAAATTGCTAAAAAATCCGGTTCAAATTAATATTTCTATTTCTAAACCAGCAGAGGGAATAAACCAAAGCGCTTATTTGGTTTACGATACCCAAAAATTAAACTTATTACGCCATATTTTTAGCGATGTAAACCTAAAAAGTGCAATACTTTTTGCAGGTACTAAACAAAAGGTAAAAGAAATTGAAAAAGAACTAAAAAGGCTTGGACTCAATATAGGAGCTATACATTCTGATTTAGAACAACATCAAAGAGATGAAGTACTTTTATCTTTTAGAAATAGAAACTTAACCATTTTAGTAGCTACAGATGTAGTTTCAAGGGGAATTGATGTAGCAGGAATTGAATTGGTGGTTAATTACGATGTGCCAGCAGACCCAGAAGATTATGTGCATAGAATTGGAAGAACAGCTCGCGCAGAAACTTTAGGTTCGGCAATTACATTGATTAACGATTTAGATCAACGAAAATTCTGGCGTATTGAACAAATGATTGATAAAGAAGTTACTAAAAATCTATTACCAGTTGGTTTTGAAAAAGGCCCTGATTATACACCTGAAAAAAGAGCAGTTGGGGGAAATTTTAGAAAAAAGGGAAAACCTCATCCAAATTCTTCGAAACCAAAACATGTTAATTCCTCACCTATAGAAGTAAAAAGGCCCTTTAAACATAAAAATTAGGAGATTAACTCTTCTCTATTATAAATTTTCAAATATTATCATTGATTTTCAAATTATTTTAAATACTTTTAATAGTTTTTTAAAATAGTTGTGTCATGATAAAAGCAATTTGGAATGGTATGGTAATCGCTGAAAGTGAGCGAATCATTAAAGTGGAAGGCAAACAATATTTTCCACATACATCTGTTAAACCAAATTATTTTATTGAAAGCGAGCGACATTCTGATTGCCCCCAAAGGGGAAAAGCAAATTACTATCATGTCGAAGTAAATGGTAAAGTTCATCCGAATGCAGCATATTATTTTCCCAATCCTAATCCTCACGCCAAAAACATCCAAAATTATATTGGTTTTAGCGAGGATATAGAAATTAGCGAAGAATTATAATTCACAACTTTGTAATAAAAACAATATTTGTAGATTCATTAAAATCTACTTTTAAAAACCAGATTAGCTAAACTCTTTGGTAAATACAAATTTCATCTAATTATGAATTGACTTATTTAATAGTAATACAGTAAATATATATCTATATTTCTATTATTTTGGTCGTTAATATAGTCTTTACTTCAACTTTATAAATATTATTTGAGTTACTTTATATATTTTTCCTAAAGTTGTATGCTGATTTATGCTTAAAGAAAGTGCAATGGAATTGTTATTAGAATAGACCTATTTATTCTCCCAAAGTGCTAGTCTTTCAAGGTGAATTTTTGTTGGGAAAAAATAACGAGCACTTTTTTCAAAAGTTTCTGTATAATCGGTAACATAAAATTCCAGTTTTGAATCAAAATCGGAATTGAGCAAGTTGGCATTATTAAGTTTTTCTTTAACGTCTTGAGCAACCATTTCAGCAGAGTCGAAAACTACAGCGCTTCC
>JBAXCN010000139.1:0-2805 GCA_037141455.1 Bacteroidota bacterium | reverse complement strand
AGTTGAAAGTTGAAAGTTAAAAGTTGAAAGTTGAAAGTTGAAAGTTGAAAGTTGAAAGTTGAAAGTTTTGAAAATAATTATTAATTTTTAATAGTTAATTATAAATTCCTTTAGCTGCATTCCAATAAACATCCATTTCTTCTAATGTCATTTCCGAAAGTTGGAGGCCTTTATCTTTTGCTGATTGCTCTAAATATTGAAAACGATGGATAAACTTCCTATTTGTTTTTTCTAATGCATCTTCAGGACTAATATTTTTAAACCTTGCAAAATTGATTAATGAAAATAAAACATCTCCAAATTCAGCTTCCATTTTTGCAAAATTATCTTGTTTCACCTCCACTTCAAACTCATTTATCTCTTCTTTTACTTTTTCCCAAACCTGCGTTTCATTGTCCCAATCAAAACCTACTCCCCTCGCCTTCTCTTGAATGCGCATGGCTTTTATCATGGCTGGTAAAGAAATTGGAACTCCTCCTAAAACCGATTTATTCCCTTCTTTTAATTTCAATTTTTCCCAATTTTCTTTTACCTCTTGCTCATTTTCTACTTTCACATCACCATAAATATGTGGATGCCTGTTAATTAATTTTTCACACAAATTATTTATCACAGTGCCCATATCAAATTCATTTTTTTCACTGCCAATTTTGGCATAAAACACAATATGTAATAATACATCTCCCAATTCTTTGGCAATTTCATTTAAGTTATTGTTTAAAATTGCATCAGAAAGTTCGTATGTTTCCTCTATCGTTAAATGCCTTAAACTTTCTATGGTTTGCTTTTGGTCCCAAGGACATTTTTCCCTTAACTCATCCATTATTTTAAGTAGGCGTTCAAAGGCATTTAATTTTTCTTGTATTGTAGTCATATAGACAGATGTTTTGTTATTTTTGCTTTTTAGGAATGGAAAAACGAAAGCAAAAGTATGGTTTAAAACTGCTATCAAGCTGTTTGTTTTTACTTTTATTTCAACCTTGTTTTTCTCAATATGCTTTTGACTATTCAATAGCGAGCAAAGCCATTGGTTTTCATACAACTTATGGTTTTATTTTACCACATAAAGTAGATTTTGATGCCCTCATTTCAGGACATGTTCCTGGTTTTGAAATTAATTACAGGTACAATTATTCGGGCGTGAAGGAATGGGAAAAGTTTTACCGATTGCCCAATGCAGGTATTACCATGCAATATTTAAATTTTAATAATGCTAAAATTGGGAGTGCAGTAGGTTTAGCGCCTTACATCAGTTTTAATTTAATTAAAAAGAAAAAAATAAGTTTTCAATGGAGAATTGCCACTGGTTTAGGTTATGTAACTAAAAAATTTAATTTAGAAGATAACCGTAAAAACTTGGTAATTAGCACCCATTTTAATTCGTATGTAAATATGCTTTGGCAATTGCATTTTAACATTAATAGAAGAATTGAAATGCAAACTGGACTTGCCATGACGCATTTTTCTAACGCTGCATTTAAAATTCCCAATGCTGGAATTAATATTATTAGTGCCACAGCAGGATTTTCTTTTGATATTGGAAAGTTGGTTGCTGTAAATAATTACACCTTTCCGATAGTAGATAAAAAATGGAAGTACTTAGTGTGGACAGGTGGTTTTGTAAAAGAAACCAACCCCGTAGAAGGCAAAAAATATTATGCCCAAACATTTTCATTTAACGCATTAAGAAGAATTTCTTATAAAAGTTCTATTGGAGGCGGAATGGATTTAATGTTGGATAATTCCTTACCTCAGAGAAATAAATTTAATTTAAATCCAGAAACTTCGCCATTCAGAGCAGGATTCAATTTTAGTTATGCTTTGCATTTTGGTAAATTTTCTATTCCGCTCCAACAAGGAATTTATTTTATCGATAATTTTAAAGGAGATGGAATGTTTTATTCCCGTGTTGGTTGGCGGTATCATGTGAATAAAAAATTAATTATTAACTTAACTTTAAAAACACATTTTGCATCAGCAGACTATTTGGAAGCAGGATTCGGTTATTTTATTAAATGAAAAAGTATACTTTAATATTTTTATTCCTCGCAGTATTAATTGCATTTTCATGTAAAAAAGAAAACATGAACGATTGCTTTACCAGCAGGGGTTTAACAACAGTAGAAAGAAGAAATTTAGATGATTTTAGACAAGTTAAATTGGGTAAAAGAATTCATTTAGTTTTAATAGAAGACACTGTAAATTATGCGGTGGTTGAGGCAGGAAAAAATTTATTACCAGAAATAATTACCAGTTCCGACGGGCAGTTGCTAACTATTGAAAACAGGAACAAATGCAATTGGGTGCGGACTTTAAAAGATTCGGTGTATATAAAATTGCACTACACCAATCTTTACAGCGTAGAAATGAAAGGAGCGAGTATCATTACCAACCAAGACACACTGAGAAAGTCTGATACTTTAAGATTTGAGTTTAGGGACTCTTCGGGCGATTTAAATTTAAAAGTACAAAACAAACGAATAGAAATAATTCAGCATACCGGCGCCAGCAATGTAAACATTAAAGGCAAAACAGACGACCTATCGGTATATATGTCTGGCTTAGGTTGGGGCGATTATTCTAAATTGACTTGCCGTACAGTTTATGTTGATACCCGCAGCGCCGCCGATGTGAAGGTTTACGCCACTACTGGTTTTGATTTCCGCTTGCGCTACTCAGGCGATATTTATTACAAAGGCCCTGGTACGGTTCAATCTACCACCATCATTGGTGATGGAAAAATAGTGAAATTACCATAAGCTCACTTCGACTAGCTCAGTTAGCGGAGGCAAGCTCGCTTCGACT
>JBAXCN010000138.1:0-2980 GCA_037141455.1 Bacteroidota bacterium | reverse complement strand
TCAACCTCACTTCAAAACATAAATTTGATTTAAATTTCTACCATTTCCGTCATAATCTAACCCATAACCAACTACAAATTTATTTTCAATTTCAAAGCCTACGTAATCAATTTCAAAAGTTTCTTTAAAAGCTTCAGGTTTAAATAATAAAGTCATTATTTTAATACTTGCTGGTTTTTGATTTTTTAATTGTAACAATATATTTTTTAAAGTCAATCCAGTATCTATTATATCTTCAATAATAACAAGGTGTTTACCTTCTATATTTTCATTTATTCCTATTAATTCTTTTACATTCTCGGTAGATTTCAATCCACTATAACTAGCTAATTTTATAAACGAAACTTGGCAAGGTGAAAGAAAATGTTTCATTAAATCAGCAGTAAACATGAACGAACCATTGAGTACAGATAAAAACAATGGATTTTTATCGTAATAATCAATTGTTAATCTGTTAGCCAACTCTATTACGCGAGCATTTATTAAATGTTGACTTATAAATGGTTCAAATTGTAAGTCTTTAACTTTTACGGTCATAGTTTATAATGAGCTTATTTTAAAATATTTGCAATAATAGTTGTACTTGTGTGTAATTAAAAGCAACTAAAAACATTTAAAATAAAGTAATTTTGCAAAATATGAATGTGTTAACTATTGTGTCTTATCCTTTTTTACCTGCTACAACTGGTGGCGAAATTTGTACTTTGGGTTTGCATAACGAGCTAGCCAAAGCACATAAAGTTACCTTATATACTGTTAAACCATATTCATTAAACTATACGCAACCAAATTTTGAATTGATTACTAATTTGCCTTTTAAAGCAAGCCGATATATAAATATTTTTGTTTTTTTTAAAATACTTAAATTAATTAAAGCTAAGCACATTGACTTAGTTTTTTTTGAGCAAACTTGGTATGGGTGGTTGTTAATGTTATTGAAAACATTTACCAATAAAAAAATAGTTATCAGGGCACATAATATCGAATATTTAAGATTTAAAAGTATTGGTAAATTTTGGTGGAAACTGCTTTTTTATTATGAAAAACTAACTTACAAATCAGCTCACCAAGTATTTTTTTTAACCGAAGAAGACAGACAAACAGCCATAAAAGTGTTTAAATTAAAAGCAGAAAACACACAAGTAATTCCTTATGGAATAAATTTAGATTCTATTCCTAAAAAAGAAGAAAATGCAACTGAAATTGTAAAAAATCGCCACAATATAAAGTCGGAAGAAAATATTTTGTTATTTTATGGAACAATGGGCTATAAACCTAATAACGATGCTGTTTTATACCTACTAGAAAAATTGCAACCTGCTTTACAAAAACACCCGCAATTTTATTATAAAATAGTGGTTTGTGGTAAAAATTTACCATTTACCCTAGAACAAAAAATCAAAGCCAATCCTAGCATTATTTATTGTGGATTTGTTCCTAATTTAAATGAATACATTGATGCTGCAAAAGTGGTGTTAAACCCAATATTAATTGGGGGAGGAGTTAAAACTAAAGCCATTGACGCCTTGGCTAGAAACGCAAATTTAGTATCAACCGAAACAGGAGCAATTGGAATTGAAAGAAAGGTTTGTGGCGATAAATTAACCGTAATTCCCGATAATGAATTAGATGCATTTGTAAGGGCTATAATTAAATGTAGCGAAACAGCAACAAATAATATTCCAAAACAGTTTTACGAAATTTATAACTGGAGTAAAATTATTGAAAGAATGAAGTTGTAGTATACTTCATTTTTTTAAAATCAAAAAAAATCGCTTAATATTTAATAATTTGCAAACGTTTTGCAAATGAATCCAACCTTACAATTACCCATATTTACTGAGTTACAACAATGTGCTGATAAACTTGGTTTAGAGGCCTATGTAATTGGGGGTTATGTGCGCGATTTGGTTTTAAAACGTGAGTCGAAAGATATAGATATTGTAGTAGTTGGCGATGCATTGCCATTGGCTAAAGCATTTGCTATATTGCATAAGCAAAGTGATTTTGCTTTTTTTAAAAACTTTGGCACTGCAATGGTAAAAACTGAAGATTGGGAAGTAGAATTTGTAGGTTCACGAAAAGAAAGTTATCAATCAAATAGCAGAAAACCAACTGTAAGTGAAGGATCTTTAATTGATGACCAAAACCGAAGAGATTTTACCATTAATGCTTTAGCAATTAGTATCAACAAAAATACTTTTGGACAATTTATTGATCCATTTAACGGATTAATTGATTTAGAAAATAAAACCATTAGAACTCCTTTAGCTCCTGCCATTACTTTTAGTGACGATCCATTGCGTATGCTTCGCGCCATTCGTTTTGCCTCGCAATTAGGCTTTACCATTTTACCTGAAACCTTTGAAGCAATTCAGCAAAATGCGGAACGAATAAATATAATTTCTTACGAACGCATTGCCGAAGAATTAAATAAAATTTTACTTTCTCCAAAACCATCACTTGGTTTAAATTTATTATTTGAAAGTGGTTTGCTTAAGTTAATTTTTAAAGAATTATTTAATATGCATGGGGTGGAGGTAAAAAATGGAAAAGCACATAAAGACAATTTTTACCACACCATACAAGTAGTAAATAATATTAGTGATGAAACCAATAACTTATGGTTGCGTTGGGCAGCTTTATTACACGATATTGGCAAGCCTGCCACCAAACGTTTTATTGAAGCTGAAGGTGGTTGGAAATTTCATGGACACGAGGATAAAGGGAGTAAAATGGTTCCAATTATTTTTAATAAGTTAAAATTACCTCAAAACGAAAAAATGCGTTTTGTCCAAAAGCTAGTTGCATTGCATCATAGGCCAAAAGCACTAGCCGAAAATGGAGTAACCGATTCAGCAATTCGCAGATTAATTGTAGATGCTGGTGATGATTTGGAGGATTTATTTACCCTTTGCAGAGCTGACATGACTACTCGTTTTCCTGAGAAAATTGCTTTGTATAAAGGGAATTTAAACAA
>JBAXCN010000137.1:0-3011 GCA_037141455.1 Bacteroidota bacterium | reverse complement strand
TATTTACAAAAAAAAAGCCTTCGAAATTAAATTTGAAGGCTTTTTAGTTTATTATAAATTCACCCAATAAAATTATTGTAAGTTTTACAAAATCTTCCACGATCAATTCTTCTGCGCCTTTATCGGCAAATTCGGTTATTAAGCTTTTGTCTTTTACGAATAAAATCACAGCATTGCTGATTTTTTGTCCATGGTTGGTTGCCGATAACTATCGACACTCATTAGTCCAATTTTTTGTTTCAAATAAAGTCATTAAAATGTATAACAAAACAAATTCTGTTTTAAAACCAAAATAGAATTAAGCTGATTAAAAATGATAATCCTCTGGCAATGATACTAGTTTACATTTTTCTTGTATTGGGTTATTGTGTATATAATTCAATTTTATGATTCGTTGTGTTTGAGTTTAAATGAATTTACTAAATCAAAATATATGTTGATTTTTTTATCTTATAAGCGTTACATTACCTTTAATTGTTTTATCAGCAGTTCTCGAAAATTTATAACTCAAAACATAATAATACACATCTGATTGGCAATATTTACCACCAGTCATTCCATCCCATTTTTCATTATAATTATTAGTATAAAAAACTTCAGAACCCCAACGATCGTATACTACTAAATTGAACTTTTCAGGTTTGCAATTACTTATTGGGTAAAAAAAATCATTTAACCCGTTTTTTTGTGGAGTAAATGCATTTGGAATAAAATATTGCGTGCAACTACAATCTTCGAAAGATACCTGGATTTCATCCTTAAAATCTCCACAAGAGTTAAAAGCTGTTACACTATATAAACCAGTTTTTGTAATATTATAAAAAGTATCTTGCCAATTATCTTGCCAAACGTAATTATACTTTTTAGGTAATTGAATTTGGAGTTCATTGTCGTTGCATAAAGTAGTATCGTTACCTAATTTTATAAATGGTTTTTCATCAACCTTTACATTAATCGAATCGTTCGATTCACCACAAAAATTACTAACTTTTAAACTGTAAACACCATTTTTTGAAACAGTAAATATGCTATCTTTAGTGCCATCTTGCCATAAATAATTTACATTGTTTATGTTTGATTTTAGTATTATAAATTCGTTTGTACAAATGGTTGTATCATTTCCTAAATTTAACTTAGATGGAACTGAGGAATATTTAACATAAATTGAATCATAACTTGATCCACAGGAATTAGTTACAACAACCCAATATTTTCCTCCTTTCGTTATCAAATAACTCGAATTTGTATCTGCATTCTGCCATAAAAAAGTTGAATTTTTTGTGCTTAAATTTAATAATAAACTTTGATTATTGCATAAAGTTGTATCAGCAGGTAAAGATATTTCAGGTCGAATGCAAGTATCATAAACACAGACATCATCAATATATAAATAAGACAAAGGCAAGAAATTATTAGTTAAATTCTTTTTTATTATTTCAAAATCATTTAAAAAATTGCCAAGGATTAAATATTTTTCACCACCTTTTGCAGTATAGTTAAATGAAACTTCTTCCCAACCTTGCGTTCTATCAAGTTCTTTGTTTAAATTTAATTGAGGTATTACTTTTATATTTTGAGCCAGATTGGGCTTATCAAAACTTATTAAGTCATTAGAAAAAAATATTCCAACAGAATTAATAATGATACTACTTTTATCACCCAATGAATATTTGAAAGAAACTTTGTATGTTCTTCCTTTTGCCAATGTATCCATCAGTTGTGTTTGAATATATTCTCTATAATTATCTAATTGTTTAGTTGATATGATAATTCCGACATAACCGTCACCACTCGCTGGATTTTCATATCCAAAGTAGTTTTGTGGAATGGATACTAGGGGTGATTCAAATGCACATTTGTGGAAGAAGTCAGCTGATCCTCCATGATTAACAACTTGCATCCAAAACTTTAAATTTTTAAGTTGTGAAATATTTTCGGGACAATCTGTGTAATTTTCAAAACTCGAATCAGCAATCAAATTTTGAGCGTTTATATCTAGTTGCAAAAATAACAAAGAAAAAATGGTAATAAATGTAACAACAAATTTTTTATTAAACTTATTTTTTATTCCGCGTTCAATTCTTTCGCAAAACACGAACTTAATAGAATAATGAATTTTGTTTATTGAAATCATTTTTACAATGCTAAATTAATATTTAATAGAATATATAACACTCAATATTTTCTTAATATTTGCTCGTGGTTAATGTCCCATCAATCCACTTTTTTTCAAATTAATTTTGCCTAAGTTTATGGTTGTTTAAAAAGTACTACTATCCGTAGTCTCCGCCAAGCCATAGCAGAGGGGACTACGGATTTTAAATGAAAGAAGGGTTTGTAACTCGTTTATATTAGCCCGTGTCAAAGACACTGCTTTTCATTTTAAATCCTTAGAGCGCTTCGCAAACTCTAAGGATAATAGTGAAGCCAAAACGCATTTTAATCCCCCCCTAACAAAATAATAGTTAGCCTAACAAAATCTTCCACGCTTAATTCTTCGGCTCGTTTATCGGCAAATTCGGTTATTAAACTTTTGTCTTGTACCAATGAACTAATTGCATTGCTTAATTTTTTCCTGCGTTGGTTAAAAGCCAATTTTACTACTTGTTTAAACTTTTTGGGGTTGCAGCCAAGTTCTGTTTCTTTGCGCATTAAACGAACCACACCCGATTTTACTTTTGGTGGTGGAATAAACACATTTTCGTTGACGGTAAATAAGTATTCTACTTCAAAATAAGCTTGTGTTATTACACTTAATATTCCATAATCTTTGGTTCGAGGTTTAGCTCCTAACCTTTCTGCCACTTCTTTTTGAAACATGCCTACCATTAAAGGTATTTGATCTCTGTTGTCAATTAAAGTAAATAATATTTGACTAGAAATATTATATGGAAAATTGCCTATTAAACTAAATTTATCGGGAAAATAATTATTAAAATTTACGTTTAAAAAATCAGCTTCCAATAACCTATTTTCCAATTGAGGATAATGGCTTTTTAAATACGTAATTG
>JBAXCN010000136.1:0-3074 GCA_037141455.1 Bacteroidota bacterium | reverse complement strand
GTCATCCAGTAATTTTGTAAAAGGGGATTTAAACCTCTTCCATCTAACTTTTCTAAATATGTTGCACTTTGAACAAAAGGTAAATTTATAAAGTCAGGGTGCTCCCTTAATAGTAAAAACGGGCTGCTTCCTATATGTACTTCTCCAATGTAAATACCCAAAAGCATTGACGATAGGAACATTTGAACCAAAGCCACAATTGCCATTGTAGAAAATTCCCAGTTTTTAGAAGTTCTAATTAAGATATTTCCAAGAACCATATTCCAAAATGTCCATAACAAAAAACTACCTTCTTGTCCTTCCCAAAAACAAGAAAGTATGTATTGCATTGGCATTGCTATATTGCTATGTTGCCAGACATAATGGTACTCAAATCGATGATTAAACAATAAATAAAATAAAACTGCAATAATTCCTAAAACTCCAATAGAGTGAATATTAAAACCAATTCTAGCAAGCTTTTTCCATGATAAATCATTTTCTTTTTGAGCATAATAATAACTTATAGCCGAAAAAAGAGCCCCAATAAAAGCAGCAATTACAGATAAATTGCCTAAAAAACCCCACAATAATTCTTCCCCTACGAAAACTTTTTCCATTAATTGATTTGATTATTTAAGCTGATTTTTGATTTTGCATCATAACTTGACTCTTCCATTTTTCCATCATTGTATTTGCTGGGACATTTCATTAAGATTTTGTTGGCATTAAATATCTCACCTTCAATTTCTCCAACAATCACAACTTGTTCTGACCTTTCAAAATCTTGAGGTTTTGCTCCATTAAACAATACTTTTTTTTCAGTTCCTTCTCTGTCAGTTAAATAAAAGCTAAATAAATTTGCATTTTTTTCTGGAGAATAAATCATTTCTTTTTTTTTATTTAATTTCCCCACTACATGAAATTCTCGTTCGGGTTCTTCCAAGGCCTCATTAAATGATGCATAAGTGCTTGATTCTGAAAAAGTACTTAATATAGCACCAATCGAAAGTGCAATTAAAACTATTCCTATAATATGTGTTTTTTTCATTGATTAATTGTTTTTTTGATTTTTTCTAATCGGCTAATTTTTAAGTCTAAACGAATTAAATAAAATATTATTCCCAAAAATATTATTCCAATAACACCAACTACAACGTATATTTTTCCATTGCTGCGCATCGTGTTAGCCATATCTAAATTCTCTTGAGAAAAAAGAGAATTATTAATAAATAAAATAATTGTAGTAAGGTAAAACCTAAAGAATTTTTTCATCTGTTTTTTTTGTATTTAATAATGCTTCGTTTAAATTATTGTATTGCAATATTTCGATTCTTACAGCCAATTTTGAAATCCAAATACTAATTAAAATCCAACCAACAACTGCAGGATAAAATACCATCCTCATATTTTTATCTAAATCATAAGAATTAAAACCTGGATTTCCACCATTTCCAGGATGCAAACTGTCTACTTGATTTAGTCTTGGATAAACCATCACAAAAACAAGCATTAAAACAAATGCGAATATATTGTAAACAGCGGCTATTTTTGCTCTTTTTTGCTCTTCATCTAATGAGTTTCTTAACACCAAATAAGCAAAATAAATAAGAATGGAAATGGCAGCACCATTCAATTTCGGGTCATTTACCCACCAGGCGCCCCAAGTAAATCTCGCCCAAAGTGAACCAGTTATTACTCCCAAAGTGCCAAGTAAAATCCCTGTTTTGGCAAATTTTTCAGCATTTATATCATCTTGATAATTAGCCTTTGACAAATAAGTAATGCTATGATAAAGAGAAATTGAAAAAATAGCCAGCATGCTAAACCACATAGGAACGTGAAAATACAAATTCCTAATAGATTCATGTAAAATTGGTAGTGTAGGGACGCTGCCTAAAAGCCCAACAATTTAAGAATAAAGAACTAAAATAGAACCAGCAATTTTCCACCAACTTTTATTAATCCACGATTTTTCAGTATTATCTTTTGGCATTTTTACTTTTATAACTCTGCAAAATTATCAATAAAACACTTAGAATATTTAGTATGTTTAAAATTATGTTTCTTCAAAGTTTTCTGGAACAGAAATATTTTGTAATCTAGTTTTTAATTACTTATTCTTGCAGAATTATTTTCTAAATTAAATCAAAATAAATAATGGAAGAACAATTACTTGACAAATCATCTTTAGAATCTTTTGCGCCAGAATATGCTGGTTTTTGGATTCGTTTTGCTGCTGCGTTTATTGATGGAATCATTTTAAGCATTCCGCAGTTGGCTATTCAATTTGCTATGGGGGAATCTGCTTCGGAGTTCGGAGCTGGATTCTTATTATATTATGTAATTATTATTTCATTAAATTGGATTTATTATGCGGGCATGGAATCATCTTCAAATCAGGCAACCTTAGGTAAAATGGTGGTTGGTATAAAAGTTACCAATTTAGAAGGAGAACCTATTACTTTTATAAATGCAACAGGTAGGTATTTTGCTAAAATTATTTCAACAATTATTTTATTAATAGGTTTTATTATGGCAGCTTTTACGCCTAAAAAACAAGCCTTGCATGACCAATTAGCAAAAACCCTGGTTATTAAAAAATAATTATTTTTATAATACTTCTTTATTGGCATAATTAACTTTTGTTATTTATGCCTTTTTTATTTAATAATAACTTATCTTAGTAAATTGAATCTATAACTATGAATTACCGTAACATAATTTTAGTCTTTTCCTTTTTTCAGGCTTTACAATTAAATGCTCAATGTCCATTTAATCCAACTGTTTTGAATGGAAATGTTTCATTGTGCCCTCTCCAAGCTGACACACTCTCTACTGAACCTGCAAATTCTTATCAATGGTATAAAAATGGGAATCCAATTATTGGCGCAAATCAGCAAACCCTAATTATAAATCAATTGCAAGATGCAGGAGCTTCATTTTTAGTTGTTTCTACTATAAATAACTGTTCTGAACCTTCTCCTGCAGTTCAAGTTATAAATATAAACGTACCAAGTATTGGTTTTCAGGTTGTAAATTCTCCTGATAATACTGCCTGTTTAGGAGACGGAATCGAACTTAATGTTTCTGAA
>JBAXCN010000135.1:0-3175 GCA_037141455.1 Bacteroidota bacterium | reverse complement strand
CGGGAAGACAGAACAAAATTGATACGAGTCAGAAGACCTGCCAATAGCAAAATAATATTGTAGCTTTCGGGAATAAAAGCTGGCAATGGTTTCGATTGATTTTAACTTATTTAAGTTTATTTCGGTATCATTACTTCAATGTAAATTGATGGATGCTTTATTGCATGTATTAATTTCCGTTGGCTACAACAACTATAAATCTATGGTAAAATATTGTTGTACATTGGTAATTAACTGTGTTGCTGTTTTGGCGTTTGCTCAAAATAACAATAGCGATTCTGCCTTAAAACTACCAACAGTATTTATAAAAAGTTTAAGGTTAGAAAGTTTAAACAAAAGTACCGTAATTCAAAACATAACTCCAATAGAATTACAAAGTCGACAAGGAAGCAGCATGGCTGAAGTATTGCAAGAAAATACACCAGTTTTTATTCGTAATTATGGATCGGGTGGCTTGGCAACTGCAAGTTTTAGAGGCAGCAATGCTTACCATACTCCAGTTATTTGGAATGGCATTAATATTCAAAACCCCATGAATGGGCAAATAGATTTTAGTAGTATTCCGGTTTTTTTAAGCGATGAAATTAACTTACAATATGGAGGAAATGGGGGAGTGTGGGGAAGTGGCGCAATAGGTGGTTTGCTTTTTATAAATAACCAAAACACCATGAAACAAAAAGCAAAAGTGGAGTTACTTACCAGCGCAATTAATTATGGTGTTTTTCAAAATGGTTTTAAAGTAAGTTTTAAGGTTAAAAAGTTATTTTCAAGCACCAAAGCATTTAATAATTTTGGTACCAATAACTTTGAATACGAGTATCAAAACAAACGGTTTTATCAAAACAATGCACAGTTGCAAAACAGTGGTTTTCAGCAGGTATTAAGTTTTACTAAAAACACTAAAAATAGTTTTACAGGTTTGGTTTGGTTTAACCAAAGCAATAATCAAATAGCACCAAACATAAATGCATCGAATAGCAATGCCATGCAACAAGATAAAAATTTAAGAACTGCCTTAACCTGGCAAAACAATATTAAGAATAGCAATACAGAAATAAAATTAGCCTATTTTTATGATGAAATAATTTTTGAAAGCAAAAGTATTCAAGCTGCTACAAGCAAAAGCTATACTTATAATTTATCATTAGAAAGAACACAACAGTTTAACAATAAAATTAATATACACTTTGGCCTTGTAAATTGGCTTGCTTTTGCCAATGTCGATGGATATGAAAAAGCAGTAAATCAGAATAGATTAGCTGCATTTGTTTATATAAAAAAAGAAAGCAAAAATTCAAAATTCCAACAACAGTTAGGTGCAAGAAAAGAGTTGGTAAATGCTGATTTTATTCCTTTTATGCCAAGCTATTATTTACAATGTCAAATTAAAAAGAATATTGTTTTAAAATTCAATACGGCTGCCACCTACCGTTTACCCACTTTTAACGATTTGTATTGGAAAAATGGAGGTAACTTGAACCTACAATCGGAAAACGGATGGGGAAGCGATTTGGCAATTAATTACAGTAAAAATTTAACAAATTTATTTTTCGATTTAACCACATCATTCTTTTATAAAAATACTGATAATTATATTCAATGGATTCCAATAACCTATGCTATTTTTTCGCCTATAAATATTGGCAATGTGCAAACTAAAGGCATTGAAATTATAGTTAAAAACAGGTTTATTTTAAGAAAAAATAATCAATTTCAATTTAATTATATAGGTAGTTTTTTAAATGCAATAGACTCAAAAACCAATATGCAATTAATATTTACTCCTCGCATAAAACATATTTTTAATTTGATTTACAGGTATAAAAAAATCACTTTAAAATACAATCATACTTATACTGGTGTTAGCTTTACAAAGAGCGACTTAAGCGAATGGAATAACGATTTTGAAATAGCCAATTTTTCGGTTGTGAAAGAGGTTGTTTTTAAAAACCAAAATACTTTAAATGTAATTTTAGGAGTGAACAATATATGGGATAAAAATTACCTAGTAATGCCCGATAGACCAATGCCACTTAGGAATTTTCAAATAACAATTAATTACACAATAAATAAATAAATAAATAAATAAATAAATAAATAAATAAATAAACATGAATTACAAATTTTACAAAAGCGCATTAGCAATTGGTATTGCTGCATTACTTAGTGCTAATTTAAGTGCTCAAACTGCTACTTTCGAGGATATTCAATTGCAAGGATCAAATGCAGTTAAAATTCCTTCAACAGGTAGTTTTAACTCCAAGTTTACAAGTGGTTCGTGCGAGTTTAATAACAGTTACAATATAGGATTTGGAGGCTATTGGACTGCGGGTTGGGCTTACTCAAAAACCAATGATACCATAACTGGAGATTATTCTAATTTACATGCAAGTTATGCCAATAAAGGAGCTGTAAATAGTAGTAATTATGCGGTTGGTCAAAACTTTAGTAATTTTAAAGTAAACCAAAACACCTTACAAGGATTATATATTTCTAACGCTACTTATGCAGCCTTAAGCATGAAAAACGGAGATGCATTTGCTAAAAAATTTGGTGGTGCCACGGGCAATGATTCCGATTGGTTTAAACTAACTGTTAATGCTTTTAAAAACGGAATTTTAAAAACAGAAAAAGTAGATTTTTACTTAGCCGATTTTAGATTTACTGACAATACACAAGATTACATTGTAAAAGACTGGACTTACTTAAACCTATTGCCTTTAGGCAGTTTAGATAGTTTGCAATTTACCCTTACCAGCAGCGATACTGGTCAGTTTGGAATGAATACACCCGCATTTTTTTGTATTGATAATGTAACAACCAATGCGGATACCGCCACTTTCGAAAACTTAACTTTACCATTTGGGCAAACTTACTGGAATAGAGGAAGTAAAGTTTTTACTGAAGAATATAAAAGCGGACAAGCATTTTTTACAAGTTCATATTCTGTTTCTCCTTCGTATAATTATTGGAGCAAAGGATTTGCTATTTCCAATAGCAATGATTCTACAACGCAAGGGTTTACCAATTTATACAGTTCAGCTAATGGAAAAGGAGCAGAGAAATCAGCCAATTACGCGGTAAGTAATGGTAGCAGCGGATTTAGGATGTTAGGAGTACCCATTGATGCAAATTTGAAAAAGTTTGGTCTTTACTTCAATAATGCTACTTATCC
>JBAXCN010000134.1:0-3177 GCA_037141455.1 Bacteroidota bacterium | reverse complement strand
GTAAATACGCTGAATTATTAGGTAAAAAATTAAAAGAAAATCCTAATGTAAACGTTTGGTTAATTAACACAGGTTGGAGCGGTGGCGCTTACGGAACTGGTTCGCGTATGAAATTATCTTTCACCCGTGCTATGATTACCGCAGCTTTAAATGGCGAGTTAAACAATGTAACATTTGAAGAACACCCGGTATTTGGTTACCAAATGCCAACAACTTGCCCTAATGTACCTGTTGAAATTTTAAACCCACGCAATACTTGGGCTGATAAAGATGGATATGATGCACAAGCAAATAAATTAGCTGCTATGTTTGTTAAAAACTTTGAACAATACGCTTGCGGGGTAAGCCAAGAAATATTAGACGCAGCTCCAAAAGCTAGTCAAACTAACTAAGGTTTTACTTCCATAACTTTGTCAAAGTTTAAAACTTTGACAAAGTTTTTTATAATAAAAAAAAGCGACTCGTAAGGGTCGCTTTTTTTGTGTTTATATTTTACGTTATTTAGGGTTTTTAATTCAAATTTTTATATTCTCGAGCAAAAAAGCTAAAGTTCAAATGGATTAATAATTTTCAGTTCTTTAATTTTTTTAAAATCATCTGTATTTCTGCTCACAATTGCTAAATCATTACATAAAGCAGTTGCTGCAATAATTGCATCAGGCAATTTAATTTTATATTTTTTTCTTAACTCTATTGTTTTGTTTATAATTGATTCATCTAAGTTATAAACCATATTGTCATTAATAAAATCAACAACTATTTGGTAATCCTCTCCTGACTGCAAGTTAAATCCTAGAACTTCTATTTTAGTAATAACAGAAATTTTGGGCTCTTCATCAACTATGGAATTAACAAAACTGTTTCCATTAAATGGAAGTTTTCCATTCAAATAATCAATGACAGTGTTTGAATCAATTAAATATTTTTGCACTCCCATTCGTTTCTACTTTCTGAAATATGGTTTTGAAAAGCATTGAATTCATTATCACTTAAGTTTAACTTACCCGAATATTTTTTAGAGCGCGTTTGTTCATCTTCTAGTGGTTGGCGTAATAACTTTATGATATTTAATTCTTCCAAATCTTTCAATAATTGGTACGCCTTATTATTATTTAATTGAATTAGTATAGTTTCCATTATTTATTATAATTTTATGTATCAAAAATACAATTATATTTTACAAAACAAGTTTGAGCAATATAATTATAACAAAATATTTTAGGTAGGTTTTACAGTATAGGATAAACTAACAAATCTGCCTTCGCTAGCATATTGTTAATTAAAGTATCAATCAGCTTTTGGCTGTGTTTATTGTAATCAAAAAAGCGACTCAAAAGGGTCGCTTTTTTTGTAAGGTAAAATATTAAATCCGAATTTAGCATATCGCTAAAACTCAAATTGTTTACTATTTTTGGTTACTTTTTCTTTTCCATTTTCGTCAGGTTCATTGGTTTCGTAATCAATGGTAACCGTGTTTTGTTTTATAGCTATATTTGAATTGGTACCGTATAAACCACTACCAGACGGACCGTCAGCACTGCCTTCCAAGTTCAATATCAATTGCTCTTGTTTTTCGCCCATTACATAGGCATTTCGTTTTTGAGCACTTAAGAACAAAACAAAACTCCAAGAGCCAGAGCCTCCCCCATTGCTTGATGTTTGAACCACATGAATATTATTGGCCGTTTTACCTAAATACTTGTACGAAAAATGACCTAAATTATTACCATCTTTATCAGCTCCAAAGTAAATGTCGTATTTACCTAAACACGAATCGCAAAAATAACGGTTGCTTTCATTGGCCTTTTTCAAATCTAAAGCAGTTATGATTGGCCCATCCGACATATCAAAATCGCCACCAGTAAGGTCGTGAATAACCCTTGGATTGATTGGTTGACCATTGATGGTAAATTTATTATTAAGCTCATCTAATATGCTATCTATTTGTGTTTTAGTTTCGGTTTGGCTTTGTTGAGATGCAATTTTTTTGTTATCCGAACTGTTACAGCTTAAAATCGTTAAAGCTGTCAATACTATTAAAATGGTTTGTTTTATCATTTGTCAAATTCTTTTATTTTTCAATAATAATAGTTTTTACAATAAATTATCAAGCACTAATAAAAAAATGCTTAAACAAAGAAGCCTTTTCTACCATTAGCTGCATTCCTTTATCTAATTGAGGAACATTTACTATTCAAGACAGAAAAATTTTAACTTTTATTACTTTTTTAAAGTTTTAATAGTTTAAAAAGTAATTTGATATAGGTCGTTTTTTGTGTCGTTTAAAACAATTAGAGGAAGCTGATACAAATAACAACTCAATTATATTAACTTATTTGATGTTAGCTAAGGCATCAATATTGACAAGTTGAATATTATCCTTTCATTAAATTAAAAAAAATGACATTTAAAAATATTGAATTCTAATTGGATTAATTATGTTTGATTTATATAAATAAAAAAAACTATGATAATACAATCTTTATTAGGTGAATTTATGTACGAAGCAGAAAACACACGAAAATTATTAAAAGCAATTCCTGATAGTGCTTTAAATTACAAGCCTTCAGAAATTAATTGGACTATTGGTCAATTGGCATCGCATATAGCTGAAGTGTATAATTGGTTTGATTCTACCTTTAACATGGACAAAATGGAAATGAGTGAGTACAAATACGACAAAGGCGATATTTCAAAAGCAGAAAACATTTTAGCCAAGTTTGAAGAAAATGTAAAAAATGCACAAACAGTTTTGGAAAATGCTAAAGACGAAAGTATGATGACACCTTGGACAATGACCATGCATGGAAATGAATTAATGCCTCCTTTGCCTCGTGTTCAAGTTGTTCGTACGTTTTTGTTTAATCATTTGTATCACCATAGAGGCGAAATGATTTCATTATTAAGAGCTTCGGGTAATAAGGTGCCGAGTTTATTTGGCCGAGTAGCCGAAGACGATATAAAATAACTAAAAGCCTCGAAAGAGGCTTTTTTATTAGAACAATACCTAAACATAAAAAATTATTCACACTTACTATTTTAAATTTCATAATAGTTATTTTGCGAAATAATAATGGCAAAAAAGCAAAGTAACGATAATCCAGACAACGAAACGCCTTTAATGAGGCAATATAACACCATAAAAACCAAATATCCGGGTGCTATTTTGTTGTTTCG
>JBAXCN010000133.1:0-3366 GCA_037141455.1 Bacteroidota bacterium | reverse complement strand
ACTTTGTCAAAGTTTTAAACTTTGACAAAGTTAGCTAATGGAATATTGGTTGCCAAACCAAGGAGATGCGCTGCATAACGAATACTATAAAACTAAAACAATTATTATTATTACCAAATTAACAACTTTTATTTTTTAGGTTTTTATTTAGATAGTATATGCATTTAATTGCATACTCTTTTAAACCAAACCAATGAAAAAACATTTTTACATATTAGCCATTATTTTATTAAGCTTATTATGTTTAAACAGCAAAGCAACACACATAAGAGGATTAGAAATTTCTTACCAATGTACAGATACGCCTCAGGTTTATAAAGTAACCATAAAAGTTTATAGAGATTGTGCTGGAATAGAAATGTGTCCTAATTGTTCTATTCCTTCACCCAATGGAAGTGTATCGGGTTGCACAACCAATAACACCACACTTATCACAACTATTAAAGGTTTAACCACTGGTTTCTTAGGTATAAATTATGGTAGTTTTGTATTAAATGCTGTTGGAGCTTCAAGTGGTTATGATATAGTAAATACCTGCGATTCTATTAAAACCATTTGCACCAATTGCAATACCCGAACTGCTGGCACATTTAGCCCAGGCGTAGAAGTTTATACCTTTGAAGGAAACGTAAATTTAAGTAGCATTCCAACAGCTTGTTGCAGAGTGGAACTAGGAGCATATTTTTGTTGCAGAGGATCAGTCTTAACTACCATTACCTCTACCAGTGTTTATTCATTTGCCCAAATTGACAGGTGCCAATCTACTTGTAATTCTGCACCTGTATTTACCAATAATCCTAACGTGTTAGTTTGTGCAGGTTTAGATTTCGTTTATAATTTAGGAGCATCTGACCCAGATGGAGATTCGTTGAGTTATGCTTTTGGTCAAGCTTACCAAGGGTTTGGCTCCCCAGTTACTTATGTTCCTCCTTATTCTGCGAGTTTTCCTTTTCCTTATTTGGGACCTCCATGTGCTTGTGTGATGGTATATCCTGCAGGATTACGAATAGACCCAATAACAGGTGATGTTTTATTTAGGCCACTAGGTCTTTTTGTTGCTCAGTTGATAATTGAAGTTACTCAATGGAAAAAAATAAGTGGTGTTCCAACAAATGTAGGTGTTACCCGAAGAGATGTTGAATTTCAAACACAATTGTGTACTGGCAATAGACCTCCTTTAATAAGAGCTTATAAAAACGGTATTCTTCAAATAGGTGATTATAATACAATTCTTCAAAATACAGTAATTGCTGGTGAGGAAATTTGTTTGGATATTGCTGCCCAAGACCAAGAAGTACTTTCAAATGTGCCACCAATTTTAGCTGATACTACCGACTTAAAATGGAATAATCCTGGATTAACAATTCCTGTAATGGCCAATGCCACTTTTACCAGAAATTATATTTTAGCAAATAGAAGAATAAATGGACCCAAAGCTGATAGTTTTAAGTTCTGTTGGACTCCTCCTTTAAATGCAGCAAGGAACGAACCTTATTTGTTTACAGTGAGTGGCAGCGATCGTGCTTGTCCGCTTAAAGCAACTGCTACGCGCGGAATAAAAATTAAAGTAGATATTGCAAAAACAATATTGATTGACAGTACAACCAAAAATATTTTTTGTAATAACAGAATTACAACTACTAATTTAAATTACAAAACTAGCAGAATTAATTTACTTTCAGGCAATGTGTTTACCGTTCAGCTTTCCGACTCTTCAGGTTTATTTACCAATGCCACTAACATAGGCTCCAAGACGGCCACAGATACAGTGGGCTTTATTCCGATAATTATGCCCTCAGGTTTGTTTTTAAACCGAAATTATAAAATAAGAGTAAATGCAAGTTCAGATACTATAAACAAAGGTACGCCTGTTGCAATTAATATAGTGTCGGGTTTTAACACACCCGTTATTACCAATAACCGAGATTCGTTTTGCAAAGGTTTAATAAGTACTTTTAAAGTTACTCCAAACACAGCAGGTTTAACTTTTAAATGGTTAAAAAATAATGTTATTATGGCCAATGAAACAAAAGATAGTTTATTGGTTGATTCTGCATATACATTTAAAGCCATTGTTAGCAATACTGGCTGTTCAGATACTTCTAATGCCAAGTATTTAACAATATTTTCTAAACCGACTACTAACTTTACTTCGCCCACTTTTGTATGTTTTAAAAATAATAGTGCTTCGTTTAACTTGGTAAATACTTCTACTATCAGTTCAGGCACCATGAGCCATAACTGGAAGTCTAGCGATAATACTAGTTCTAATTTATTAAGCCCTACTAAAACGGTTACAGATACAGGAAACTTAGTGGTAAAATTAATTTCTACCAGTAATAATGGTTGCGCAGATTCAGTGAGTAAAACAGTAAATGTGCGCAAAGCGCCTAAAGCATTTTTCTTAACTTACGATACCGCCCTTTGCATAACCAATAATAATTTTGAATTTTGGAATCAATCGGAAGAATACGGACAAACCAACCAATATACTTGGAATTTTGGAGTAGGAAATAATGTAATTTCAAATAATTTATTCAGGTACTTTGCGTATAATTTTCCGGGCACCTATTTGGTTAAATTAATTGCATTATCGAGCAATAGTTGTGCAGATACTTTTTCCCAGGTGGTGAATGTGGTAGATAAAGCCACAACAGTAAATTTTACCATCAACAAAACTGCGCAATGTTTAAATAATAATAACTTTGTTTTTACTAATCAAAGCACACCTAACAATAGTTCACTCAAATACAAATGGGATTTTGGAAATGGCGATACATCTACCCTTACTTCCCCAACTTATCGTTATACTATTTTGGGCGGAACATCGGTAAAATTAGTAGTAATAGCCAATAACGAATGTTTTGATTCTATTACAAAAACCATATCGGTAAATGCAGATGCGGTAGCTAATTTTAGTATTGCAAATGCTGCGCAATGTTTAACAGGAAATAGTTTTAGTTTTACCAATTCATCAACCAATTCAAACACCCAAACATGGAGCTTTGGCGATGCTAGTAATTCAACAGTTTTAAGTCCAACAAAAACATATACTACTTCAGGTACTTTTGCAGTAAAATTAGTAGCAAAAAACAATGCCAATTGCAACGATTCTGTTACCAAAACAGTAACAGTTTATCCAAGTACTAATTTAAGTTTTGGAATTAATAATGCTTCGCAATGTTTGAAAAACAATGTTTTTAATTTTACCAATACATCGAGCATTAGTAGCGGTTCGGCTAGTTACAAATGGGTTTTAGGGGAAGCAGATACCACAACAAATAACAGCAAAACATTTACCCAAACTGGTAATTATAAAATATATTTATTAAGCTTAACCAATCAAAACTGTGCAGATACTTTTAG
>JBAXCN010000132.1:0-3429 GCA_037141455.1 Bacteroidota bacterium | reverse complement strand
ATAGTTGATTACATAGTTAACAGGCTATGTTTTCTATGTTCCTATGTGGTTCAATTCTTGGTTAAGAAGCTAGACAATCCGATTGATTATATTTATTTTTAAAGATAATATGCTGTTAACTTACTTTAAAACGAACTTTAATTATTTTTTCATTTCTAAAAATCAACTATTCTTTTTCACTATAAAATATTTTTTTCTCTTTTTTTGGTTTTTTTTAAGTAAAATTGCTAATGCCTTTAGTAAATTCATTAGTAAGTTGGTATTTGAAAAAACGAGTTCCGTTTATTGATAGAATTATGCTTTACCCGCTTGAAGTGCAAGAGGAGCAGTTTAATAAAATTATAAAATTTGCCCAATTAACTTATTTTGGAACTAAACATAACTTTAGTACAATAAAAAACATAAGTGACTTTAAAAAAAATGTTCCCATAACTAATTATGAAGGTTATAAACCCTATTTAGAAAAAATACTGGAAGGCAAACAGAACGTAGCTTGGCCTAGCGATATAAAATGGTTTGCAAAATCATCGGGAACTACAAGCGATAAAAGTAAATTTATTCCTGTTACTTACGAAAGCTTAGATGAATGTCATTTTCAAGGTGGTAAAGATGCATTGCTATTTTATTTATTACAAAATCCGGAAAGTAATTTATTTGATGGAAAAGGCTTAGTTATTGGCGGAAGCAATAATGTAAATAAGCTTAATGATGAAAGTTTTTATGGCGATTTATCTGCTGTAATGATGCAAAACATGCCTTTTTGGGCTCAATACTTACGCACGCCTGAGTTGGCAATTGCCCTTATGAATAATTGGGACGAAAAAGTAGAGAAAATGGCAAGGGCTACTTTAAGTGAGAATGTAACAAATATGTCGGGTGTGCCTACTTGGACCATAGTTTTAATTGAAAAATTATATGAAATAACCGGCAAAAATTGCTTGACAGATATTTGGCCAAACATGGAATTATATATTCATGGTGGAGTAAGTTTTACGCCTTACCATGATCGTTTTAAACGATTAATAAAATCGAACCAAGTAAATTTTTTGGAAACATATAATGCATCGGAAGGTTTTTTTGGGATTCAAGATGATTTGAACCGTGATGATATGCTCCTAATGCTTGACTATGGCGTGTTTTACGAGTTTATGCCAATGACAGAATACGGAAAAGAAACACCAAAAACTTATATCATTTCCGAAGTAAATTTAAACGAAAACTATGCTTTGGTTATTAGTACCAATGCTGGTTTATGGCGTTATGTGGTTGGCGATACCATTAAATTTACTTCAATAAAACCTTACCGATTCAAAATAACTGGCCGAACCAAACATTTTATAAATGCATTTGGCGAAGAGTTGATGATTGAAAATGCAGACAATGCAATTAGTAGGGCTTGTAAAAATTTAAGCGCACATATAGTTGATTATACGGCTGCACCTATTTACATGGATGAAAAGCAAAAAGGTGGACATGAGTGGTTAATTGAATTTGATAAAATGCCAGATAACTTAGAGCAATTTGCGGTTTACTTAGATAATTATTTAAAAGAAAATAACAGTGATTACGAAGCCAAACGATACAAAGACTTGGCTATGCAATTGCCTAAAATACATGCAATTCCCAAAGGAACTTTTATTAATTGGCTTAAAAACAAACAAAAATTAGGTGGTCAGCATAAAGTTCCACGCTTAAGCAATAACCGAGATATTTTAGAAGAAATATTAAACACCATGAGTGAAGTGATTTAGCAATTTTAAGATTTGGAGATTTAGGGACTTGTTGATTTTTGACTTGTTGATTTAGAGATTCTTATTTCGACTCATTCATAATTCATAATTCATTCAGAGTAAAACATCCCCCTAACCCCCTTCGCCTTGCAAAGTCTGTGCACAAGGGGGAATTTGTTACAGCACCTTTTTTGGATAGAAAGATTGATCTATTATTCTACATTCCAACTCATTCATACTTCATCATTTATTTCGCATTTTTGTCAATTCGAAATTCGCATTTATTTCACTTCGCATTTTTGGCATTCCGCATTCCGAACTTTAAACATTCATAATTCAAAACTCAACATTCAAAATTTATTTATTCTTCCTCTTCAGCGCTCTGTTTCTTTCTACCGCTCTGTTTCTTGGTTTGGTTTTATTCGGATTTCTTTTTCTTGGTCCACCTAGGTTTTCTTTAGTATTCTTTGCTTTCTTGTCGTGGAATGATGGTTTTGCGTTTTTATTTTTCTTTATTTTTAAATAATTTTTCGATCCTACTTCCGCTTTTTCATCTGCAGCAAATACAGTTGAAATAATTACTTCTTTTGGCATTTCCAGCAAAGGAATTTCCATTTTCATTAATGTTTCAATATTGTATTTGTATTCTTCTTCTACCTCATTTACAAAAGTTATTGCCAAACCATCTTTCCCTGCTCGGCCTGTTCTACCAATTCTATGCAAGTAATCTCCCGGAGTATCAGGTGTATCAAAATTTATTACATGGCTTACATCTACTATATCCAAACCCCTTGCCGCTATGTCAGTAGCAATTAATATTCTAAATTTCCCCTCCTGAAACTTTTTTAAAGTAGCAAACCTTACATTTTGCGATTTTGCAGAATGGATTACCATTACCTCATCGGTAAATTTTGTTACCATTTGCTCAAATAACCTATCGGCCATTTTTATGCTTTTAACAAAAACCATTACTTTGCTTATGCTTTCGTTTTTGTTGAGTAAATGTTCTAATAAATTTACTTTGGTATTGTAATTAGGAACTAAATAAACCGATTGCCCAATTTTTTCCAAAGGGGTTCCATGTGCAGCTATTTCTATTTTTTTAGGATTGGTAAAAAATACATGAATTAACTTTTCTACTTCTTCCGTTAAAGTTGCCGAAAACAAAATGTTTTGATGCTTTGGCATTAAATCTAAAATAGTAGTAAGCTGCGCCCTAAATCCACGGTCAAGCATTTCATCTACTTCATCTATTACTAATTGTTGCGCTAGTTTTAATTTTAAATGACCAATTCCTGCCAAATCAATTAATCGCCCGGGGGTTGACACCAAAACATCTACCCCATCAAAAACCAATTGGCGTTGCGGAGTTATATTAGCACCCCCATAAATACCACCATATCGAATGGTAATGTACTTACTTAGTTTTTCTATTTCTTGCACCACCTGCAACACCAACTCGCGGGTAGGCACCAAAATAATTACCCTTGGATGTTTTTCGTGGCTAAAATTCATTTTCCTTAAAATGGGCAATAAGTAAGCAAAAGTTTTACCTGTGCCTGTTTGCGCCACACCTATTACATCGCTTCCCGACATAATAACCGGAAAAGCTTGTTCTTGAATAGGCGTTGGATGAATATATTCTAGGTCGCTTAAAGCATTAAGCAATGGAGTAGTTAAATTTAAATCTTCGAAGTTT
>JBAXCN010000131.1:0-3745 GCA_037141455.1 Bacteroidota bacterium | reverse complement strand
CTTGTTCTGCTTCGCGACCTGCTTTACCTCCATCAAAATATTTCTCGCTTAAATTACGGTAAGGTACATTTAAGTATGCTTCTAACACTTGTTTTACCAACGCATCGTAAAGCGAGTTAGCATCGGTGTTGGTATAACCCAATACACCTAAATTTTCTTCAGGAATAAATTCGGTTTTGGTTACAAATCCGTTGGCACCACCGCTGTGTTCCCAAACTCTGCGGCCTTCGTAATCGTAACTTTGCCAGCCTAAACCATAAGTACTAAAATGTTTGGTTTTAAATATTTTAGAATTTACATCATTGCTAATCATATTCGATTTGCGGGTTTCAGCTAAAACTGAAAAAGGAACAATTCTTTTTCCATCAAATCGGCCACTATCTAATTGAAACAACAACCAATTAGCCATATCGCGCGCACATGAGTTAATACTAGCCGAAGGACCCATATTATCAATATTGGTGTATGGCATTTTTACAATTTTACCATTTACCAAAGTGTGAGGAATACAAGCATTTTCATCAGTCATTAGTTCGTTATAAGTGCTGCTGGTATGTTTCATTGCCAATGGCTCAAAAAAGTGGTATTTTATATAATCGTCCCAACTGGTATCGGTTACATTTTTAATTAATTCGCCTGCAGTAATAAAGGCTGCGTTGCAATAACCATATTTGTACCTAAATGGATGAACAGGTTTTGTTAAAGCCAAATGTTCAATAATTTCATTGCGTGTTAAATTACTTCCCCAATTCAAAAAATCGCCTTGAAAAGTCATTAAACCAATTCTATGACATAATAAATCACGCACGGTGCATAACGATGTGGAAGTTTCTTCAAATAACTTAAAATCGGGCATGTATTTGGTTACTTTTTCATCGAGCATCAATCGTTTCTGATAATTTAACAAAGCAATGGAAGTACCTGTAAATGCTTTGCTATTTGATGCAATTTGAAATAGAGAATACTCATCTACTTTTGCAGGTTTACCAGCCTGTTTTACACCATAACCTTTACTCAAAATTATTTTCCCGTCTTTAACAATTGCAATGGCCAAACCAGGTACTTGCCAGCGAGCCATTTCACGATTGATGTATGCATCTAACGAATCTTTTATAAAAGCTGGTTGAGCAATTAAAGAACAAGAAGTAATCATTAATAAAGTAGTTAGTTTTAGTTTGTGCATGTTTTTTAGTGTTTAAGTTTTAAAGTGTTGAGTGTTAAAGTTTAAAGTTATTTATTTGGTTAATTGGTTAATTGTACTTAACTTAATTCATAATTAAAAATTTTTAAATCAAAAATAATAATATTGGGCAATTATAAAACAAAACCCTTGAAAAGCTTGCGCTAATCAAGGGTTAGTTGAGTGATTTTGTGAAATTTTTATTTTACATCCATTTGGATAAAAAGCTTAATAACTCTTTGCGAAGCGAAGCAAATAGTTCTTCAAAACGTTCCATTTTTTTGCGTTCGGGAGCATGGTCTTCCATAGTTCTATGGTCGCTAGCTACAGGATTGCTGCTAATTGAAGCTTCAATATTTGCGCTGTGTTGGTTAATATCGTGTTTTAAAATATCAATTTGTTCGTTTTGAATTTTAAATTGATTTTGAAAATGTTCTATCATTACCAAAGCATCTTTCGAACTGTTTTTAGCTGCAATCTCATCTAAACGAGATTGCATTACTGTTAAATCATCTTTATAAAAAGAAAGTTTGTTTAACCATTCTTTGTGTTCTGCATGTAATTCTGTTAAATGTTTTTGTGTGCTCATTTTTTTATTTATAATTTTAATAGTACAAATGAACTGCTTAATAAATTTAAAAATACTGAACTTGGTCAGTATTAATAATGATTTCATTAGGCTTTACTTAATAACAATTTCTCGCCTTTTAATCATTTTTCCATCAACATATATTTTTAAATAATACTTACCATTTTCTAAATCATCGTTGTTAAATTCAATATGTTTACTATTATCACCAATCGCTAAGGTGTCGCCTGCTATACATTGTTTTACTATGTCATTATTTTTATCGCAAAGTACTACTTTTAAAACTTGAGGATGACTAAGGGTAAAGTTCAATGTAGAAGTGAATCTAAATCTTGAATTAGGAGTTGACTTATTTGTAAATTTTTTCAATAATTTTTCATAATTCAAGTTTTTGGCAGCAGCCACAAAAGCCAACATTTCTTTATCTTGAGGGCTACTAATAGTAAAATCTGGTTCCATATTATCGGTAAAAGTCCACATGGCATTTTGGGTATTACTATTACTATAATATGCTTTGGTATCGAGCCATTCAGCAAATTTTTTTGCTTCGGTAATTCCAAAACTTCCTGCGGTAAATTCCAAATCTTGTCTTGGTCCAGTATCTTCTTTTTGAGCGCAAACAGCAGTTATTTTATTTGTTTTAATTTGTTTTGGGGACAGTTCTATGTTTTGGCGTTTTACTACTATGAGGTTTTGAACACTTGAATCAGCAGGAATAAACATACGGCCAGCCTCAATTATAACAATTATATTAGTATTTTTTAAGTTTACCATACGCACACTTAAACATTCACCTGTGTGTCCCGAGGTTGATTTTACCTTAATGGTAATCATTTTGTTTTTAAGTGCTTCTGAAATAGATATTGCTTTGCTAAATACTGTTTTATTAAATAAGAAAGAATTTAATAAAACCAATGAGATAATTATGAGTATATTTTTCATATTTCAAATTTTTGATTGGTTTTAAAACGAAGTATCATCAAAATTATTATACATTTTAAAATTATATTCGCTCAAAATATCCATAATGAAAAAAATATTATTTCTGATTTTAACTTTTAGTTACATTCAAATTTCTGCTCAAAATTATAACCCACTTGAAAGAGTTGACCCTCCGTTTTGGTGGAATAATTTAAACAATAAAGAATTGCAGTTAATGCTGCATGGTAAAAATATAGCGGCTAGCACTGTGAAAATAAATACAGTTGGTGTAAAATTGATAAGAGTAGAAAAGGTAGAAAATGTTGATTATTTATTTGCTTATATCAATCTTCAAAATTTTAAGGGAAATACCATCCATATAGCGTTTAGCAATGGAAAAGAGAAGTTTAATTATGCTTATAAATTAGAAACTTTAGCCAAAGACATTGACAATATTACCCAAGCTGATTTTATTTACATGGCCATGCCCGATAGGTTTGCCAATGGCGATACTGCAAACGATGTAATAGCCGGAATGCGCGAAAGTGTTTGCGATAGAAACGATTTAAATGGTAGACATGGAGGTGATTTAAAAGGAGTAATGCAGCATTTGGATTACTTAAAAGATTTAGGAATAACCACGCTTTGGTTAAATCCGGCTTTGATAAATGACCAACCTAAATTCAGCTATCATGGTTATGCATTAACTGATCATTATTTAATTGACCCAAGATTTGGAACCAACGATGATTATAAAAAATTAGGTTCCGAACTCAAAAAACGCAATATGAAAATGGTGATGGATTTAGTGCCTAATCATATTGGCGACAAGCATTGGATGTTCTTAAACATGCCAGAAAAAAGTTTTGTAAACCAATGGCCCGAATTTACCCGAACCAATTACCGTGCGCCTGTTCATTTTGATCCTTATGCAAGCAAAGCCGAAAAAAAATTAATGACCGATGGTTGGTTTGACACACAAATGCCCGATGTAAATGAGCGTAACCCAAGAGTGGCCACTTACTTAATGCAAAGCTATTTGTGGTGGATTAATT
>JBAXCN010000130.1:0-4180 GCA_037141455.1 Bacteroidota bacterium | reverse complement strand
CACAATTCTCATTTCCCAATTCTCATTTCCCAACTCCCAACTCCCATCTCACATTTCAAAATTCATAAATCATAAATCTAAATTTTTGATATACCTAAAATGACAGAAACCAATTACTTTAACAAAATCTGGATTATTAAAACATACAAAATACTAAAAACTTAAAAATGTATTTGTATTTAATTAAGATTACTTTATATTCGCAGCCCTTAAAAAATTAAAAATTAAATAAATATGTACGCAATCGTAGAAATTGCTGGCCAACAATTTAAAGTTGAAAAAGACCAAAAAGTGTATGTACACCGCTTACAACACGAAGAAGGCGCCAGTATTGAATTCGACAAAGTTATGCTATTAGACAATGGCACAAATGTAAATATAGGTTTGCCAACCGTTGCAGGAGCAAACGTAAAAGCTAAAGTTTTATCGCACTTAAAAGGTGATAAAGTAATTGTTTTTAAGAAAAAACGTAGAAAAGGTTACAGAAAATTTAATGGCCACCGCCAATGTTTCACTCAAATACAAATTGAAGCTATAAACGCTTAATTTATTGTTTAACTAAAATAAAATTAAAATACCATGGCTCACAAAAAAGGTGTCGGAAGTTCGAAAAACGGTAGAGAATCGCATAGTAAACGCTTAGGCGTTAAAATTTTTGGTGGACAACGCGCTGACGCAGGTAATATTATTATCCGTCAACGTGGAACAAAACACCATCCTGGTGATAATGTTGGAATTGGAAAAGACCATACATTATTTGCTTTAATTGATGGAACAGTTTTATTCCGAAAAAAAGCGAACGATCGTAGTTATGTATCTGTATTGCCTTTAGCTCCAAAAGCTGAAGTAGTAGCAGAAGCATAAATTTAAAAATTTTTTTTATAAAAAAAGCCCATTTTCTATTGTGAAAATGGGCTTTTTTATTTTATTAATAATTAATTTATTGTTTCTAAATTGCTTTTAATATCTATAGACAATTCATTAATTGCTAATTTTACTTCATTTATTAAATTTGGAATGATGTCTAAATTAGTCCCATTTTTACAATTGATTTCTAAGCTTCTAATTTTTTCCAATAAATCGCTATCACCAATCATTTGTATTGGTGCTTTCATTTTATGAGCTAGTAAACCAATAGCTTCAAAATTTCCATGAACCAAATGATTGTCAAATTCATTTACTTCAATAGAAGTAGTATTTAAAAATAATTCTAACATTTCTTTTACAAATGAAATATCACCAGCAGAAATCTCATTTAAATAACTTAAATCTAATTTGTTCATCTTTTTATTTAGCTTTGACGCAAATAAACAATAAAATTTAAGTTTTTAAAAAAAATGTTTGGTATTAGTTTACTTCCTATAATTCCTTTAAGAGCTGAACCAAGTAGTAAAAGCGAAATGGTAAGCCAATTATTATTTGGCGAAAAGTATAAGATTCTTCATCAGCAACCCAATTGGGTTAAAATTGAAAATGAAACTGATAATTATATTGGTTGGATAAATGATAGTCAATTAAATATTGTTACTGAAACTGAATGGTTAAATTTAATTAACCCAATTACAGTAAATACTTTCCCTTATTTTACTATTTTAGTTAATAACTTACCTATGTATATAAGTCCTGGCAGCTTTATATACCCACAAAATAATTTTAAAATTACCGGTTTTAATTTTGAAATTAATTATCAAAAACAAGCACTAAAATTCGAAAATTTAGCAAAGCAATATTTAAATACGCCTTATTTGTGGGGAGGAAAAACACCTTGGGGAATTGATTGCAGCGGATTTACACAAATAGTATATAAACAGTTTGGAGTTAACTTAAAGCGCGATGCTTTTCAACAAGCAGAACAGGGTGAAATTTTAGGGTTTTTGGCAGAAGCACAATTGGGCGATTTGGCTTTTTTTGATAATGAAGAAGGTAAAATTATTCATGTTGGTATATTATTAAATAATGAAACAATTATACATGCTAGTGGGAGGGTGAAATTAGATAAAATTGATAACCATGGAATTATTAATTCAGAAACCAAAAAATATAGCCATAAATTAAGAATTATTAAAAGAGTAAAAATTAGTTAACCTATTATTTGAAACATTTTTTTACAATTGCAGTTAAACTTATAAATAAATAAAAAAAACACATGACAACTTTAAAAAAAGGCGATAAAGCCCCATCATTTACTTTAATAAACTCAGATAAAAAGGAAGTAAATTCATCAGATTTTTTAGGTAAAAACTTAATTGTACATTTTTTTCCTTTAGCTTTTACAGGCGTTTGTACCGCCCAACTTTGTGCAGTGCACGATTCAATTTCTATGTACAAAAACGATAATGCTGATGTTGTTGCTATTTCAATTGATACTATTTTTACTTTGGGTAAATTTAAAGAAGAGCAAAATCTTTCATTTGATTTACTTTCAGATTTCAATAAAGAAGTTTCAGCTGCTTACGGATCATTATTTGAAACTTTTCCTGCTTTTGGCATGAAAGGTGTTTCAAAACGTTCGGCTTTTGTAGTTGATAAAGAAGGTATTATTCAATATGCTGAAGTTTTAGAAAGTCCAGGAGATTTACCAAATTTTGAAGCAATCAACGCTACTTTAGCTGAGTTGAACTAGTTTAATATTTTTGGATATATAAAACGCAAGTACTTAAATCTGCTTGCGTTTTTTTTGGTAAAATAGGAGGCAAGTAAATTAAAGAGGTCAGTTCGAGCTTAGACGAGAAAATTCAAAGGTTCTCGACTCCGCTCGAACTGACCTGATTTGACTTCGTTAAAAATGACCAATTTGTGAACTTAAACCAAAACTAATAAACCATTTGTAATAACTTACATTTGGCTACTATGTCCTCATGGTCAATAGCAGTAATTTCAACATCTACTATTTCGTTCACCAACATAGGATCGTAATTGGTTTTTACTTTTATATAATTATTGGTAAAGCCGAACATGATATTGTTATCGTTTTCGGCTTCCCAAAGCACAGGATAAGTATTACCAATATGTTCATTATAAAAAGCCAAACGTTTTTTATCGCTTAAAATATGAAGCATTTTACTTCTATCAGCACGTTCGCTTGGTTTTACTTTTCCAGGCAATTTGTATGCAGTTGTATTTACCCTTTCGCTGTATGTAAACACATGTAAATACGAAATATTTAATTCGTTTAAGTAATTGTAAGTATCAATAAAATCTTCGTGTTCTTCGCCAGGATAACCTACAATAACATCAACCCCAATGCAGCAATGTGGCATCAAAGTTTTGATTTTACTAACGCGCGAGGTATACAATTCAGTTAAGTACTTTCTGCGCATTGATTGTAGAATTTTATCACTACCACTTTGTAGCGGAATATGAAAATGAGGCACAATTACATTTGATTTTGCAACTAATTCTATAATTTCATCGGTAAGTAAGTTTGGTTCAATGCTCGAAATTCTGATACGATCCAAACCCTTTACCTGCTCTAATGCTTGCAGCAATTGATAAAAATTCTCGTCAGTTCCTTGTCCAAAATCGCCAGTATTTACGCCTGTTAGCACTATTTCTTTAATTCCTTGGCTTACTATTTCTTCTGCTTGTTTTACAATATTTTCAATTTTATCGCTTCTGCTTTTTCCTCTAGCTAACGGAATAGTACAAAACGAACAAAAATAATCGCAACCATCTTGTACTTTTAAAAACGAACGTGTTCTATCGCCAATAGAATAACTGGCATGGTAATCTAAAACTTCTTTTATTTTTCCTTCTTTAACTACAGCAATTTCTTTTTTACTTAAATCGTCTAAGTAGTTATTAATATTGAATTTTTCAGCAGCGCCTAACACCATATCCACACCAGGAATTTTTGCAATTTCGTTTGGTTTTAATTGCGCATAGCAGCCAACTATAGCTACAAAAGCATTTGGGTTATGGCGCAAAGCTTCTTTCACTATTTTCTTACATTTTTTATCGGCATTGTCGGTTACCGAGCAAGTGTTAACCACATACACATCAGCACCAGCTTCAAAAGGAACTTTTAACATTCCCGCTTCTGTTAACTGACGGCCAATTGAACTGGTTTCAGAAAAATTTAATTTACAACCTAACGTATAAAACGCAACTGTTTTTTGCATATCGGGCAAAAATAGGAAAGTTTATTGGTATTGAAGAAAAAAAGCCATTGAAAAAAAAT
>JBAXCN010000129.1:0-4194 GCA_037141455.1 Bacteroidota bacterium | reverse complement strand
CTTCTCTACGCTCAGGATGACTTTCCCGCACGGGTTTATTGAAACAACATGTTAACTAATAAAATCACATAAATCATGATTCAGACTATGCACATTTTACAATTGGCATAAAAATAGGCCATCTTTTGTAAGATAACCTAATTAAAGTATTTCTTACAATCCAATTATTCTTTTCCAAAATGGTTTTTTTACTTTTTCTGACTCACTTCCATAAGCGCCATAACTTGAATATGATCCGTAACTGTAACCATAACCATAACCATAACCATAACCATAACCATAACCATAACCATAACCATATCCATATCCATTTCCGTAACCATAACCATAAACAGGAGCAAAATTTACATCATTAAATACCATACCAATATTTTTTGTTTTGTCAGTCATGTAAATGTCATTGATCAAGTTCAAATAATTTTTTCTACTTACTTTCTGACGAACAATATATAAATTTAAATCAGCATATTTCATTAAATCCAATCCGTCAGCAACCAATCCAATAGGAGGGGTATCAAGTATTACATAGTCATATTTTTCTTTCATTAATTTTAATAAGTTTTCAAATTCATCACTTATTAATAATTCTGAAGGGTTTGGTGGGGTGGGGCCTGCGGTAATAACATCTAAATTTTCGATTCCTGATTTTTGAATAATTTGATCAACAGATACTTTACCAATTAAATAATTGGTTAAACCAACAGAATTATTTAAATTAAAATCTTGAAAAATTTTAGGTTTACGTAAGTCCACCCCTATCAATAAAGTTTTAGCTCCACTAATAGCAATAACAGAGGCTAAATTCATGGAAACAAAAGTCTTTCCTTCACCTGATACAGTGGAAGTTACCAATATTACTTTTTTATCTTTTTGGTTGATAAAATAATTTAAATTGCTCCTTAAATTTCTAAATGACTCTGATATACTTGCTTTTGGAGAATTTGCTATAACCAAGGCATTATTACTGTTATTGTGAATGATATTTCCAATTAGTGGGATTTTTGAAACTTGTTGTAATTGTGCATGGTTGGTAATTGAAGTACTAAAAAACTCAATTATTAGTATAATGATTAAAGGAATGATTAAACCAATTGATATTGCAATAGAATAATTATTTGTTGTTTTGGGATAGACTTTTGCAGTAACTATAGCTTTATCAATAAATTTATTATCTGCAATAACAGATGCACCAGCAATTCCTGCTTCTGCCCTTTTCTCTAATAGGTAAGTATATAACTTGTCACTTATATTATATTTTCTATTAATAGTTAAAAATTTTCGCTCAGATGCAGGTATCAAGCTTAAATCTTTTTCAACTTCAATAATTTGATTATTTATATCATTTACAATTAATAGAGATTGGTTTTTTATGTTATTTAAATTCTCTATCAAAGACAATTTGATATTTTTGATATTTTGGTCAATTTCAAAAATGGCAGGGTTGGCTTCTTTCATGCTATATTCAAATGTAATTTTCTTGGTATATAACTCAGCTAGTTTTAATATCAATGAGTTTAACAAAGGATCAACAATTCCCATCGCACTAGGTGCTATTACTTCCTTGAAATTTTTATTTTTATAAACATAATCATATAAGTATGAATAATATTTAAATTTTGATTGTTCGATGGCTTTTTGGTCTTCCAATTTATACAATTTACCCATTATTGTTTTACCTTCTTCTCCAACACTTAATACTTTATTATTGGTTTTAAAGTCCAATAAATTCTTTTCAATATTTTTTAAAGTATCTTGTAAATCATTTAGTTGGAGATTGATGAAATTTATTGTATTCTTCGAAATTAATTCTTTCTCACTAAAACCTTGATCGATGTAAGTTTGGCTGATAGCATTTATAAAATCAATGTCTTTTTCAGGGTATTCACTTTCTTTGCTTATTTCAATAATAGAAGATTGTTTGTTTATTGTTTTTATTACATAACTATTTGCATATTTATTAATTAGGGAAGACTTTGTGTTTAAAATAAAAAAATATTTATTGTCGGTAGAGTTAATTAAATTTTGATCAAATAAAGTAATTTTAAATTTAAAATTTTCACCTTCTAAAGAACTTCCAAAATTAAAAATATTTTTATTAATTATACCGTTAACTCCATTTACATCTTGCTCATTGTAAGGAATTAAAACTTTACCTGACTTACCATTGGTAGTTAATTCAACTTTGCTATTATCTAGGAATCTGACATAAATTGGAACTTCATAAGTTTGAAAGTGATTACTATCAAATTCAACTAAAAATGGTGCATTTTTATATATTTCAGACTTTTTAATCTTACCCTCACCGAAATATGATATTTTAAAGTCTAAATTGTCCAAAGTTTTTTCAACCAACGTTCTTGACTTTAGGATTCCTATTTCATTTTCAATATTTTTACTTTGCATCAATAATGAAGATCCTTGTAAAAAACTTTCCGCTCCATCAAATGAACCTCTACCTTTGTCTTTAATTAATAATGAAGCTTTTAAAGAATACTTAGGTGTTGAATATCTATTTACCAAATAAGCTAATGATATGGAAATAATTAAGCTTAAAATAAAAAACGGAAGAAAAGCTAAAAACTTACCTAGAATAACTTTAAAATTCAAGGTGTTTTCAGAAAAATTAGTTTGTTGATTATGTATATTTTCTGATTTATTTTCCATTTTTATCTTGTTAAAATTATATATGTATTTAAAGCCAACACTAAAGTAGTTAGAATTGGAGTAATGGTTTGTAATGAATTTTGAAAACTGTTAAAATTACCAATAGAACGTGATTTTAATGGCTCCACATAAATTACATCGTTTGGTCTAAGTATATAATAAGGAGTATTGATTAAATCTGCTTGAGTAAAATCAACTTTATATACCTTGATTCCATCTGGATTTTGCCTAATGATAGTTACATTTTTTCTATTAGCAATTGGAGTGAAATCACCCGCAAGCGCTAATGCTTCAAACAATGTAACTTGATTAATCATACCGCTATACCTTCCTGGTTGCAAAACTTCGCCAATTAAAGTAAAAGGCATTTCAGCTAATTTTACTACTAAATGGAAAACTTTAAAATATTTTTTCAGTTCTTCTTCTAATTTTTCTTTTGATTGTTGAACTGTTAAACCAACAATATTTATATTCCCTAATATTGGAAGATTAATTTCTCCAGCAGTGTTAATTGAATATCCAATTAAATAAAACATATTTCCAATTCCACCCCCTTGAGCTTGCATCATTTGTTGATTTCCAGTATTATGTGAAAATGCTTTGGTAACCATTTCATCAGTTGAAGCAACACTTATGTACAAAATATCATTTACTTGCAATTTGTATGAAAGTGAACGATCTATCACATAATTACTTTTAGATGAATCATTTGAAGAAGAGGTTTTTGCATTTTGCATTAAAATAAACTTTTTATTAGAAACGCAAGAATTAAAGAAGATTAAGCCTAAGAGACTTAATAACACTATTTTAGATTTATTCATTTTATACTTTTCGTAATATATTATTTGGTAATTGTATGATCAATGAAAATCCTGTATTTTCTATTTTAACCATTACTTTTTTACTTGATTTATATTCAATTAATTCACCAATTTGATTTTGAAGTGGACCAGCAATTATTTTCACTGCCTCTCCTTTTTCAAATATTTCATTTACAGCCTCAATTTCACTATAATTTGCCACCATCAGTTTTATCAATTCTATTTGGCTGTCTTTTAGCTCTACGGGTTGCCCTTGAAAGTTTACAAATTTAACTATTCCCGGGATATTTAAAAGTTCATAATAATAACTTAATGATGTATGTATAAATAAATAAGAACTAAACAACGGACTCTCAATTGTTTTCTTCCTATCGCTCCACTGTACTATTTTTTTTTGGATTGGCAAAAAGGTAACAAAGTTTCTTTTATTTAACTCAATATTCACTTTCTTTTCTGCTCTTGGAGCTGTATATAAAAGATACCACTTGTTCATTTTTTTCGTTGTTCGTTGTTCGTTGGTTGGTTAATTGGTTAATTGGTTAATTGGTTAATCGGTTAATCGGTTAATTGGTTAATCGGTTAATTGTTGTATTGTTTAATTGTTGTATTGTTTAATTGGTTAAATGTTTAATTGGTTAATTGGTTAATTGGTTAAATGTTTAATTGTTGTATTGTTAAATTGTTGTATTGTTTAATTGTTTAATTGGTT
>JBAXCN010000128.1:0-4349 GCA_037141455.1 Bacteroidota bacterium | reverse complement strand
GGATGTTTTTTGAAATGATAGTTTTGAAATGATTAAGTGTTAATGAAACTAAAAACTAAAAACTAAAAACTAAGAACTAAAAAAAATAACTCGCAATAATCAACACGCAATTACTTTATCAACTCGCAATAATCCTCTCCTGAAAAAACAGACAAAATTTCTAATGGCAAAACTTTTGATAATATAGTGTATAAAATTAAATTGAATTTTACTGTATAATATAGAATTACAATGAATAACGAGCAAGAAAAAGAGTTGATTAACGATACAAACAAAGAAATTAACGAAGAAAATCCGGTAGCTGAAAATGAACAAACTGACAATACCGTCACATTTGAAGAACAAAAGGCAGAAGAAACACCAATTACTTTAGAGCAAGAATTAGCCGAAGCAAAAGATAAATATTTAAGACTTTACAGTGATTTTGAAAACTACAAACGCAGAACTGCTAAGGAAAGAATGGAATTTATGATGACCGCTAATAAAGAAGTTTTAGTGTCGTTAATTCCAGTTTTAGATGATTTTGAGCGTGCCTTAAAAGCAATAGAAAAAGCCAATGAAGTTACAGCCGTTAAAGAAGGAGTGGAGCTAGTTAGTCATAAATTTAAAAACATTTTAAATCAAAAAGGTTTAAAAGAAATGGAAAGTACGAACAAGGTTTTTGATAGTGAATTGCATGAAGCAATAACTAATATTCCTGCTCCAAACGAAGAGTTAAAAGGAAAAGTAGTTGACACGATAGAAAAGGGTTATCTGTTGAACGAAAGAGTAATTCGTTTTGCAAAAGTAGTTGTAGGCGAGTAGTAGAATTATAAAGATTAAAAATTATAAGATTAGAAAGATTACAAGATTACAAAAATTACTTATTTGAAGAGTAAAAGAATACACAAACTTTTTAATCTTTCAAATTTATAAACCTTGTAATTTAATAGAAAACAAATGGCAAAAAGAGATTATTACGAAATATTAGGATTAAATAAAGGCGCATCGGAAGCTGATATAAAGAAAGCTTACCGTCAAATGGCTATAAAGTTTCATCCTGATAAAAACCCGGGTGATGCGAAAGCAGAAGAAAAATTTAAGGAAGCTGCTGAAGCATACGAAGTATTGAGCGATGGCAATAAAAAGGCCCGTTACGATCAATATGGTCATGCTGGAACTGGTTCTCAAGGGGGATACAGTGGAGGAGGAATGAATATGGAGGACATTTTCAGTAATTTTGGCGATGTTTTTGGAAATGATGGTAGTCCGTTTGACTCGTTTTTTGGCGGAGGTGGTAGAAGTAGAGGTGGACAAAGAGGAGTACGAGGAAGTAATATTCGATTAAAAGTAAAATTAACTTTACAAGAAATAGCAACTGGTGTAGAGAAAAAATTAAAGTTTGGCCGCCTAGTTATGGCCGAAGGATTGAGCTTTGAAAACTGTACCACTTGTAAAGGGTCGGGTCAGGTAAGGAGAGTAACCAATACTTTTTTAGGTCAAATGGCAACTACTTCTGCTTGTCCTACTTGTCAAGGAACTGGAAGAATAATGGGTAAACGCCCTGCTGGTTCCAATGCCGATGGATTGGTAAATAAAGAAGAAGTGGTTTCGGTAAATATTCCTGCTGGTGTTGCAAATGGAATGCAATTAAGCATGAGTAGCAAAGGAAATGCTGGACCAATGGGCGGCCCTGCTGGAGATTTAATTATATTAATTGAAGAAGCAGATGATGCTATTTTGAAGCGTGATGGTAATAATATAGTGTACGATTTATACATAAATTTTGCCGATGTAGCTTTAGGAACTCAAGTAGAAGTGCCAACTGTTGATGGAAAAGTAAAGCTTAAAATAGATGCAGGCACACAAGCTGGAAAAATATTGCGTTTGCGTGGTAAAGGACTACCTGAATTAAATACCAACTTTAAAGGCGATCAATTGATACACGTAAATGTTTGGACACCGCAAAAAGTGAATAAAGAAGAACAAGAAATGTTAGAAAAATTGCGCCTTTCCGAAAACTTTAAACCAAAGCCTAACGCCAACGACAAAGGTTTTTTTGATAGAATGCGTGAGTTTTTTAATTAAAAAATATAGCCACAGATTGCACAGATAACACAGATTAGGTCGTTGTTAGCATCAGATTTTACAATTAGCTAAAACAAAATTTTATATAAGTATTCATCTCTATTTTTTATATCATAATGTGCAAGTAAACTTGGGTTTGCTTCCACATTTTTGTTTTCTATGGCTTGTAAAACTTCATTTATATTATTGGCTGAAATACTTTTACTTTCGTTAACCAAATCAAGTAAACCAGCTTTGGCATAAGCTATAACAGGCGTTCCCACCAAAATACTTTCGTGGGCCACTCGGTTCCAACCTTCATTAATAGCGGTTAATGCTAATGTAAATTCACTTGCTGCCATTTGTGTTAAATAGTCTTCAAATTGTTCAAAATAAACTACTTCGTAATCACTGTTTTTTGAAGCAAAATCTTTAAAATTAGTACTAAAATAACAATAATAACCTTTTGCAGTTAGTTGATTGGCCGCTTCAAATACATCAGGATGGTTTTTAAAACTCCATTGACCTAAGTGGATTTGCTTTTGCTTACTGTAGTTTTGAAGAAATTTTTCATAATAAGCACTATCAAAAAAATTAGGAAATAAATGTACCGGAATATTTTTATTAATTTTTTCGTTAAAATAATTTACCCAAAATGGAGCAACAGTTACAATAGATACATTTTTATTAGTTGTGTTTTTTAATACCCAAAACAAAAAATTGTAATACCAATTTAGCCAAAAAGATTTACCATCATTTTTATCGAAATTATGCAATACGATATAAACTTTGTTTTTAGTAAAAACATTGCGAAGTATTGCAAACAAAGCAACTCTAGCAACTACAATATTGTAATTCCCATTTGCTATTAAACCCAATAAAAATAATTTTAAGTATTGAAAAGGAGTAGAATAAAACCTATTTTTTCTAATAATGTTTAATTTAACATTGCCATTTTCTTTATTTAAATATTTACATAATTGCTCAGCAAAAAATAGCTCGTGTTTGTAGCCTCCAGTTTCATATTTTCCAAACGATATATAATTTATAGTTTTGTTCAAAATTTACTATTTTGCTGCAAGTTAATAAAATGTAAAAAAAACCAAACGAATACTTTTTTTATGTGGTTGCCGTTACATTTGTTTAAAATAAAAATTGATGAAGAAACACCTATTTTTTTTATTTGTATTATTTAATAGTTTTTATGGTAATTCACAGCCATTGGGCAATGAATGGATTAAAACAAACCAAACTTATTATAAAATAAAAATTGCACAGCAAGGAGTTTTTAAAATAGATTCTGCTACTTTAATTCAATTTGGAGTTAATTTAAATGGCATTCATCCAAATAAATTTCAAATATTTAAAAATGGCGAAGAGGTAACTTGTTTTGTAAAAGGCGAAAATGATGGTGTATTTAATGCAGATGATTATTTATTGTTTTACGGCAATAAAAACGATGGTGTTTTAGATGCTGAATTATACAAAACTCCTACAGATCAGCCCCATCAAATAAATAGTTTATATACCGATACTGCCATTTATTTCTTTACTATTTTGCCTACTTCAGTTTCGCAAATTGGTAAACGTTTTATTAATTTTAGTGAAACAAATTATAGTTCTTATACTCCTGAAAGTTATATTATAAAAGAATTACAAATTGCACCAATTGAAGAATATTTTAGAGGCACATTTTCAAAAGTAGGAGAGGGCGAGTTTTATTATTTTTCTGATTATTTAGGTGGCGAAAGTTGGTTAGGAAATAGGTTTGGATTAAATGAAAATAAAACATACAATTTAAATACAACAAATTTATATAATAGTGGACCTAACGCAGTTTTAGAGACTAAAGTTTTTGGAGTAAGCGATGATAAAACTAAAGCAATTAACCACCATTTAAATATCAGCATTTCGAATAATAATTTAAATTTTAACTTAATAAAAGATACCACTTATGCTGGTTATACTGAAACAAAATATTCAATTAGTTTATCCAATTCGTTATTAGGAAATAGCACACAAATTAAGTATGAAACAATAGCCGATTTGGGCTTAAGCAGCGATTATAGTGCTTTGTCGTATTTAAGTTTAAAATATGCGCACTCATGCGACTTTAATAGTAATTCTAAAATGTACTTTAAACATGTTGGGCAACAAAGTGGGAATAGAATTTATTTTCAATTTTTGAATTATTCTAAAACCAATCCTTTTGTTTTAGATTTAACAAATAATAAAAAAATTAATTGTACAGTAAATAGCAATGTATTAAAAGTAATTATCGAAAATTCGTTTCAAGAACAAGC
>JBAXCN010000127.1:0-4450 GCA_037141455.1 Bacteroidota bacterium | reverse complement strand
GGAGGTCCAACAATTGGAGCAACTTACTACTTGGCTGCTACTTTTGACGGGCTATTTAATAAGTAAAATCATATAAAATTGAAGCTGCATTTATATTAAAATTGCAGCTTCAATTTATAAAAATTAAATACAATGAAAAAGATCAAAGTTTACTTATTTACCTTTTTTGTATTTTTTGTTTTAGCTGCTTCGGCTAATTGTTCAAGAGATTCTTTGGCAAAAAAATCGACATTTAATGTTGGAATTGAAGGCGCTATTGGATTTTCTGTTGGTAAAGACTTTTATGCATTTAACGTGGGAGGGCCTTCATTAAACTTAAGAGTTACAAATGATTTAAAAATAGGTGTTGGTGCGCTCCCTTCTTTTTATTTCAAAAACGGAAAACCGGGTGCAAGGTTAGGCGTGGCGCCAAAACTAGGTTATAAAAAGATTTCATTATACATGCCTTCTTATTTTTTCGACAGTACCGGAAAATGGATTATTACTGTTGGTTTGGGGTATACTTTTTCCAAATAAATTTAAAAGGGCTTTCCATGTGTGAGCCCAATTAGCCTTTGAAATAAGCTAGGAAAAGCATTCAACGCTTTAAGACTAATAAAAGTAAGTACATTTTTACCAAGTAATTTTTGCAAGTAAAAGCCAGTATTAATTCTAAGTGCAAAGTTTGCATTCCATAGCTTCTCATAATTATTTAACAACTCATTTTTAGATATTTTATTTTCTAAATAATCAATTACATAATTAGCTAAAAATTGTGATGCCCGCATTGCCATACTCATACCATTTCCGCACAATGGCGCTATGGCTCCAGCGGAGTCGCCCAATAAGATTAAATTATTACTGAATGTTTTCTTTTTCTTAAAACTAATTTGACTTATTGCTAATGGTTTATCGAATAAAAAAGTAGATTCACTAAATATTTTCTTTAAGTACGGATTTTTCTTCAGTACATTTTTTTCCATTTCGGAAATACTATTATTGTTTTCTCTCAGGTTTTTAGTAGTTGTTAAATAGCATAAACAATAGGTTTCCTTGTCTACTTTTGAAATACCACAATAGCCGTCTTTAAAATTATGTAGGGCAATTATATTATTCGGGAAATCTGTTTTGATATGGTATTTTACACCAATGTAAGCACCTTTTTTTGCAGGATTTTTATCGGAAATAAAAGATGGATTTATTTTCCCAAAACTACCGAAAGCCAATTTACTTTTTATTTGATAATGGTTAGTGGTAATGGTATAAGTTTCATTTTCTAGCGTAACATCTTTCGCAGTGGTATTCTCCAAAACAGCTACTCCTGCTTGCCTTGCGCATTGAGCAAGTTTTTCATCTAAGGTAAATCTACTAATTCCAAATCCTCCCAAATCTAAATCGGCATTTATTATAAATCCATTTTCAGCAGTTACTTGTAATTTTTTAATAATTGGTAAATTCATTTCTGCTAAAGGAATACCCAATTGTGAAAGAAAATTCCAACTTTCTAAAGAAATATATTCCCCACAAACTTTATGAAATGGATAGCTATTTTTCTCCATTAATACAACCAAAAATCCTTTCTGAGCAAGTTGAATGGATAAACACAAGCCAGCCAAACCGCCACCAATAATGGCGCAATCGTATATCTTATTTGCCTCCATTTGGATAAATAATTAATTCGTACCTAAATGCCCATTTGTATTTTAAAGAATAATTCTTATTTCCCGATTTTTCTAAAATAGAAATCCACTCTTTTCTTTTAAAACCACGCAAAACCGACAATGGCGCATCATTTTTTACCAAATAGGAATTAGAAAACAATTTCGTTAAAAATTTAATGCTGTAATAAGCAAATGGATTTCTTTCTAAATCATTTATCAATAAAATAGAATTATTTAATTGTGCAAATTTAATTAAATCAATTATCTCATTTTCTAATAAATGATGGCAAAACAAGCAAGCATGAATGATATTTAATTCTTTTAAATGGGTATTTATATTTAAATAATCATCACAAATAAATTTAATTTCATTAATCGGATTATTATTTTCAGAATACTTAATACAACTTTGTTTTAAATCTAAACCAAATAAAGAGAGGTCATATTTATTTTCTTTTCCCCATTTATATATTTCTTTTAAAGTATCTCCCCCACCGGAACCAATGTCGAGAATGATATAGGTTTTATTTTTATTTAATATTTTTTTTAATGCATTTTTTGATATTTGATAACCACCTAAATATTTATTAATTATGTGTAATTCTTTTAAATTGATAAATAAATCTTTTTCAAGAATATTTTCAGCATCTAATAATTCTTTTTTATCACTTCTTTGCTTAAACATATTTAAGTTGCATTGTTTCAATGCTCAAACCGGGACCAAATGCAGCACAGAATATGTTTTCATCCTCATTTGTTTGTTTGCTCGTTTCTAATATTTGTTTTAAGACAAACAATATAGTCGCCGAAGACATATTTCCATAATTTTTTAAGGTATCGTAAGACTCAAATAATTGCTGTTTTTCCACTTGCATTTTTTCCACAAAATCATCAAGAATTTTTCTTCCGCCCGGATGAATTGCCCATTTTTTAATGGTGGTAAAATCTAATTTCATAGCTTCTAGCAGCACTTTCATATTGATATTTACCAATTCAGAAACATAAGAAGTTAAATTCATTATAAATCCTGTTTCAGAAAGCTGCCAAGCCATTTCATTTTCTCCTTCATGAATTACCACAGAATCGAAACGGTCTATTTTTAAACCATCATAATAAGGTGCTTTGGGTTTTTCAGCACTTACAATAACTGCTGCTGCTCCGTCTGCAAACAATGCAGTGGAAAGTAAATAATCATCGGTAAAATTGTTTTGAAAATGAATGGTGCAGAGCTCTACACAAACAATTAATACTTTTGTATCTTTTGTACTATTACAAATAGCATCAGCTGCTCGAAGCGCCAAAATTGCAGCATTGCAACCCATAAAGTTAAAGCTGCTTCTTTGGGTTTCCTTTTTTAATTCTAGTGCTTTTATTAATTCTATTTCTAATCCTGGTGCATACATTCCCGTGCAGGAAACTGTAATAATATGAGTAATCTCAGGTTTTAAATTTTCAAAATCTTTTATTTTTAAAACAGCTTTTAAAGATAATTGCAGTGCAAATTTTCTGAATACCTGCATTCTAGCACTTAAGGTTGGCGCTGGTTCTAAATTATCTGTTTTTGGAAAAAATTCATATTGATTTTTGTCTACACTAAAATCTGGAATTACGGAGTATCTTTTCTCAATTCCCGATTTTAACCCTATTACTTTAATTTTTCTTTTTATTACTTCGTCATCTGTTGCATTTTGATAAAACTGAGTAACATCCTCTTGACGATGCATATACTGCGGAACAGCAGTTTCTATAGCCACTATATAACTCATAATTTATTCAAAATTAATAGTAGAATAAAACAGCTATTCATGCTAATTGCAGAAATATAATTCATGCGCATGGTATTCCTGAAATTCGCTTGTGATTTATTATTGATAACCTTATAAAACCAGTAAGAAAAATAAATTATAATTGGAATAAAAAATAACTGAATGAGCATAAATGAATTTAATTGATGAATACTACTGAAATATAAATAATAAAATATGTTGCAAATAATAAACATTGCAATGGAGAATATAAAGGTTCCTATATAACCAAGTTGATAGCTTAAAGTTTTAACACCATCTTTTAAATCTTGCTCATGCTGGTATATTTGAGTTAAAGGATAGGCTCCTGCTATTTGAAAGGAACTTGCGGCTAATATGTATATACCTGCTTCGGTAAAATTAAATAAAGCCCCGGTTATGCCAACAGTGCACATTAAATAGGTAAAAGCTCCCTGAAAAATAAATACTGTCAAAAATCCAATAATTGGATATTTCTTTAATCTTGTAGTTGGTGAGCTATATGCCCTTGATGCTAGTATGTACAACAAGATACAAGAACTAAATAATGCATTTATTAAAATTGCCGAAATTAAAACAGCAGCAAAGTCCATAATTAAAGTTATCCAAAATAATTGTTTTGTTGGCTGAGGTGGTTTTTCTAAGCCACCAACAGGAGAATCATCTTTATCTATATAGCTATTATACCCATTGCTCGCTGGATAAACTAATAAATGAATAATTAGAAAACTTACAATTGCATTTGAAAATAGTGAAATATCAGCTTGACTTAATGCCAAAATAAAAACAGGCATTAGCAATAATGAGAAGGGAAACCGTAAAAGTTTTATTGTGTTTTTTTCTATACTTAACGACACAAATAATTAATTTAATTATTATCTTATTCTAGTTTGGCATTTCCAAATAAAACAGAATATTGTTCGCACCATATCAAAACATAAGGAAATTCCGCTATTTTTATGGAGCCGTCTAAAGTATAAAAAAAATCTCCTTCCAAGGAGATTAAATTTCCTAGGCTTACAAAAG
>JBAXCN010000126.1:0-4526 GCA_037141455.1 Bacteroidota bacterium | reverse complement strand
AAAGCCAATGAAATTATTTTAGTTGGTGGTCATTTAGATAGTTGGGATGTGGGCGAAGGCGCACACGATGATGGAGCTGGTTGTGTGCAAAGCATTGAAGTTTTGCGTTTGTTTAAAACCTTAAATTTAAAACCACAAAGAACTATTAGAGCGGTATTATTTATGAACGAAGAAAATGGTTTGCGTGGCGGTATAAAATATGATGAATTAGCAGAGAAAAATAACGAAGATCATTATGCGGCTATTGAAACCGATGCGGGCGGATTTGTGCCTCGTGGTTTTGGCATTAGTGATTCTACTATTTATAAAAACATCAATGCAAAAGCGCATTTGTTCAGAAACTACGGTTGGGATAAAATAGACCTTGGTGGAGGTGGTGCTGATATTGGACCATTGAAAAATAATTGCAAAGCATTGATTGGTTATGTGCCCGATTCGCAACGCTATTTTGATTTTCACCATACTGAAAACGATATTTTTGAAAATGTAAATGAACGCGAATTGCACTTAGGTGCTGCAGCAATTGCTAGTTTGGTTTGGATATTAAGTAATGAATAATTATTACTTTATTTGCTCCATAATTTTTTTTAACTTTTAAATTAATATTTACAAAAGATGAGTGAAGAGAACACAACTTTAATTTTTGAAAAAATAGGAATTGCTATAGCATTTTCTCCTAGATTAGAAGCTATTATAGCCGAAGCAAGTAAAATGCAGAAAGGCTTTCATGCAAACTTGGTTTTTATTCATATTGGCCAAAAAAACATTGAAGACGAAAACACTTTAAATGAGATATTAGCAAAATATGATTTATTAAATAACTCAAAACTAATTTGGAAAGAAGGTGAGCCAGTAGAATCGATTTTACAAATTTGTGAGGAAGAAAATATAGATTTATTGGTAGCTGGAGCTTTAGAAAAAGAGAGTTTAATTAAATATTTTATGGGGAGTATTGCCCGCAAGTTAAGCAGAAGAGTTAAATGCAGTATGCTAATGTTAACCGAACCTTCAGTTGAATCAATGCCTTTACAACATATTGTTGTTGAAGGTTCTGATAATCCTAAAACAGAGACTACCATTGCTAAGGCAATAGAAATTGCAAAGGCTTTTAACGTTAAAAATATTGATATTATTCAAGAAACTGATTTAAATAAAGCAGCTTTAATAAGAAGTGATGAATTTAGAGAAAATGAAATGGCTCAACACAAAGAAAGGATGATTGAGGAAGAAGATAAAAAATTAGAATATATTTTAAGTTGTAATGATTGTTCTGATTTAAAAATAAATACCGAAAGAATAGAAGGAAAACCAGGTTACGTAATAACTAAGTATGCTCGGGAACACAATGCAGATTTGTTAGTATTAAATTCGCCCGATAGAAAATTAAATTTGATTGACAGGGTTTTTCCAACAGATATAGAATTTGCTTTAGCCGATTTGCCATGTAATTTATTAATTGTTAATGAAGATAATGTTGATTTTTAATTGACCATAGACTATAGTTAATAGATAATGGCCAATTAGCAATAGACAATAAGTAATATAACAGTTCAATATTGTAACAATTCAGCAATTAAACAATGTTGTAATACAACTATTAATCACGCCTTGCGTGAGACCAAATCCTTAAATTTCCAAATCAATAATTCCCTAAATGAAAACCCTTAACCACCAAGAAATAATAAGTTTAATACTGAGCTTAGGCATTTTGCTTATTGTGGCTAGGCTTGTGGGTGAGTTTTTTAGGAAGTTAAAAATGCCTTTGGTAGTTGGTGAATTGGTAGCAGGTATTTGTTTAGGTCCTAGTTTATTGGGTCAATATTTTCCTAAAATTAGTAATTTAGTATTAAACCAAAATAGTAATTCTCATATTGCTTTTAATGGAATTACATCCATTTCGGTAATAATGTTATTGTTTGTTGCCGGTATGGAAGTTGATCTTTCTATTATTCGTCAGCAAGGTAAAACAGCATTAAAAACTAGTTTTTTAGGTTTAATTATTCCCTTGGGTTTAGGTTTTTTAGCAGCATATTATTTTTTTCCATTATTTGGAGAAAATTACAACAATCATTTTAGATTAATACTGTTTAGTTTGTTTTTTGGAACAGCTATGGCAGTTTCGGCTTTGCCAATAATAGCGCGTACTTTAATGGACTTAGGTTTATTTAGAACCAAAGTGGGTATGATAATTATTGCCGCAGCCATGTTCGATGATATAATTGGTTGGTTGTTATTTTCAGTGATTTTAGGAATGTTAAAAACCAATGCATTGGCACATGGTTTTTTATATACTTTAGGACTAACAATTTTGTATGCAGTTGCAATGCTAACCATTGGACGAATTATTATTAATAAATCGTTGCCATGGGCCAAAAAAAACTTTAGTTGGCCGGGAGGATTTTTAAGTATTTCGTTAGGAATGGCTTTTTTAGGTGCTGCATTTACCGAGTTTATTGGCATTCACGCTATTTTTGGTGCATTTATAGTAGGTATTGCTTTTGGCGATAGTGTACATTTAACTGAAAAAACCAGAGAAATCGTAAACCAATTTGTTACCAATATATTTGCTCCATTGTTTTTTGTTTCAATTGGTTTCAAAGTTAACTTTTTTGCAAATTTCGATATACAAGTTACGGCTTTGGTATTAGTAATTGCTATTGTTTGTAAATTACTAGGTGCTGGTTTAGGTGCACTTTGGGGTGGATTAACTAAACAAGAAAGCTTGGCTGTAGGTTTTGGAATGAACGCCCGTGGAGCAATGGAAATTATTTTAGCATTATTGGCTTTACAAGCGGGTTTAATTAATCAAAAATTATTTGTGGCTATTGTTATTATGGCAGTGGTAACATCGGTTATGGCTGGGCCTGCTTTACAATTATTAGTTAAACGTAAAATTGATAAAGACAAAGAGGAATTAGATAAAGAGCAAGAGGAAATGTTTGTGTAGAAGATTGTAAGATTAAATAATTACAAGATTACAAGATTTGAAAGTTGAAAGATTAAAAAATTAAAAGATATTAAAATTATTAATATTTAAAATCCAGCAGCCAGAGGCAAGCAGCTAGATGCTTTAATTATTTGTACAAACTTTGTGGTTTAATTTATCTACAGTTTAAAAACAAAACCTTATTTTCGCCTCCAAAAATAATATAAAAGAATGAAGCAATTGATAGATGCCATTAAACAAACATTGGCAAAAGATGGTTTTGATGCAGAAAAAGTAGTAGCACAATTAAAAGAATTACGCCAACATTTTATTGAAAGTTTAAACCAACCTGGTTATGTAAGAATGATAAGATTGGCTTATGAAAATATTGAAGAAAATGGCAGTTATACTTTTGAATATACTGAAGATGATGGGAAAGCTAACTTAGATTATTTGTTAGATTTGTTAAGTGATTTTAACAATAAATATAACAAAGAAGAGCTAATAGAATACCGTAAAATGATGGAAGGTGAAGAGTGGACAAGCCCAGACCAAGAGTGGGAAGGGGAGGAAGAAGACGAAGAATAAACTTTAAGTAAATAATTAAAGGGGGTGGGGAGGTTTAGTAAGTTTTTTTTAATTTTAAATAGTAAACATTGAATATACCAAAAGGAAAACTCATATCAATTGGTGGTGCAGAAGATAAAGGCACAGAACCAGAAAATGGATATGGGCACTCAGTTAAAAGTCTAAATTTTTTTAGTTTAGCAATTCTAAAGCGATTTGTAGAAGAGGTAGGAGGTTCGAATAAAAAAATAGAAGTTATTACAACTGCTTCATCTATTCCGCAAGAAGTAGGTCAAAATTACATTGATGCATTTGGCAAAATAGGTTGTACCCACGCAGGAGTTATGAATATTCGTAACCGCGAGGAAGTTCAAAATCCAGAATACATACAACGAGTAAAAGACTGTGATGGCATACTTTTTTCAGGTGGCGATCAATTGCGTTTAACAAGTATTTTTGGTGGAACTGAAATATACCAAGTGTTGAACGATAGGTATTTTGGAGAAGAATCGTTTGTAATTGCTGGCACAAGTGCAGGCGCGATGGCCATGAGTAATACCATGATTTATAGTGGAAAAAGCGAATTGGCCCATTTAAAAGGCGAAGTAAAAATTACAACTGGATTAGCATACATTCCTAATGTAATCATCGATTCGCATTTTGATAAACGAGGCAGATTTAACCGTTTGGCGCAAGCAGTTGCTAGCAACCCACAATGCACCGGAATTGGCTTAGGTGAGGATACTGGTGTAATAATTGTAAACAACAATCATTTAGAAGTTATTGGCAGTGGTGCTGTAGTAATTGTTGATGGTAGAGACATTAAATTTTCGAATATTACCGATGTAAGTGAAAGTTCACCAATTTGTATTGAAAATATTAAAGTAAATATTTTAGTAAAAGGAAATGGTTATTTACTAAAAGAACGTAAGTTTATTCCCGAAGTAAATTTAACTGAAGTAGAAGCCTAATATTATTTTTTCACTTTAGAAAATACCAAAGCATCTATATACTTTTCATTGAAATAGATATA
>JBAXCN010000125.1:0-4541 GCA_037141455.1 Bacteroidota bacterium | reverse complement strand
GTGAGTTTATATCTGGACCGTTATAAATAACAATACTATCAGTTGGCCACATTTTAATTCTTTCTACATATAATGTAATTGAATCTGCACAAGGGTTTATTGTAAATCCTGGGCAATTACTTGGCCAGCTACTTCTTGCATAAGTTTGGTAAGGACCACTAATTCCGTATAAAAATCCTTCTTCTTTTGCACTCGAAAATCCTCCCGAACCTGAGCACATATAATTCCCTTCTACTACTTTTATATAATTGCTTTTACATATTGAGTCAGTCCCTCGTAAGTTCCAAACTCGCAAACAAACTTTGAATAAACCTGCATCAAATGCGGCTAGTCGTGGGCTTGCTACCAAATTGCCCGGTTGACCCGAACCTGTTACAAAATAATTGGCAATTCCATTTGCAGGGTCGGTTATACAACTAATACAAGGTGGGTCAATTATCCAATCCCATTGGGTTGGGCCATTGGTAGATAAATCTATAAATTGAGCTTCTTCAGTTATACCCATAATACGTTTAAAGGTAATAAAATCAGCTCTTGGCGCTTGGCTTGGGGTATCTACATATATGTATTTAAATATTGAATCGCGTAATGAATCGCGTTTTAAATTATTTACTGCTAATAATTTTACTAATTTTAATCCACGTGAAGTAAAAGTGTAAGTAATGTTATTGGTAAATCTAGCAGTATCAATAAATCCTGCTTGGCGGAAATAACCAGTTTGTAATGGGTTTTCATTTGGAAAATCCCAAAACACTCGGCTTTGAAAACTTGATGTATTGATTAATGTGGCTGGACTATTTATCCAAACGGTATCTGGTGCATAAAAATTTGCAATAGGTGGTTGTGGTGGACCTGAAGAAACATTCCAACCAAATTCTAAAGTAATATCTTGAGTAGGACCTGAACATGTTGCTGTTCCAACACCACCCCAATTTGGATTACCTGTGTTAATACAAGGACGTAAAGTTCCAATTGCAGTTGAGTTATCACAAAAACAAGTACTAGCGGTTGGTTTAACACTTATTTCAATACCTGCACCACAAGTACCTGAAATACTCCAAACATTTGAACCATCTGTCCATGACTGAATTGGAGAAGACACAACACTAGTTCTCATGTAATCTGCCAATGCTTGAACAGTTACAGCGGTAGAACAAACAAAAGTTGTTGTACCATTGGTAAAATTAACTCTTGTGTAATCTGTTCTTGTTAAAGTTGCTCTCCATGTATTAAAATCAATACATTGAGCTGATGCATCTGAACCGTTGTTGTAAGTTCTCGTGAAAGAATTGTAAGCAAATTGTGCTTTTGATGCTACGTTAAAAAATAACATTACTATTAATAGTAATATTGGTTTGTAAATAAAATTTGTAAATTTAGGTTTCATATTTATTTGTTTGTTTAGTTTTATTCGGTTTAATAATGAATACGAATTATAAACATTATAGGTTTGTAATAAATATAAAAAAAATGTTTTTACAAAATATTATTTGTAAAAAAAATGTTTGTTAAATTTAATTATTAATACTGATAAAGAGATAATTAAACATAATTCATGCTTTTGAAATTACGAAGTTCTCTTTTTTTAATGCAAATAAATTCTTAAAAATAAATTTTTGTTAAAATTTGTTACTTATTATAAAGTGAAATTGTATTGTTTTTATAAATAAAAAACTTGTTTTCGTAAACATAACTCCACTTAAAATTTAAGGCTGTTTTATTACGAATGAATATCCTTTTTAACCCTAACCTAAAATCTAAAATATTTATTAAACTATCCTGAGTTTCATATAAAAAATGGTTGGTAAACTGTAGCGATTTTAAATTTTTAAAATAAAATGTTTTAACAAACGAAGCAAATACATCAAAAACCAAACAAATGCTGTCATCGCTTATTATAACATTTTGCGTGTTTTCAATTATATATTTTGGATTAAAATCTAGATTGGTAAACTGCTTTATATTGGCACTACTCTGAAATACCTTCCCTTCTTTATCTAATTTTTTAAGTTGCAAATCGCCATTATCAAAAACCCAAATCCCATTGTCGTAACTCCTTGCAATAGCCGAAGCTTGTGTAATATTGTTTTTACTTAAATCAATTTCCCCTCTATAAGCCAAATTGTTATCTAAAAAAATTACTCTATTCAATTCTTTATAAAAAACATAAATTTCCATGGGATTGGTAGCGTCAATACTGCTTATGTTCCCATTGTAATTATAGTTTAATGTTGCTAAAATTTTCCCTTCGCTATTGTATTTATATAACTGATTACTTTGGTTAACAATGTATAAATTGCTTAATTCATCGGCTTGAATATATTTTGCATTTACTTGAAAAGAAGAAATAAGATTGGTGCTATCAGGAGTAATTTGTGCTTTTAATGAAGAGGTGAGAAGGATAAAGTATAAAGTATGAAGTATGAAATTTTGGATTTTGGATTTTGGATTTTGGATTACTAGATTTTGGAAAGTAAGGTCATTGCGAGTGAAGCATGGCAATCTCAAGTCAACTTTTAAGAGAGATTGCTTCGTTCCTTGCAATGACGATTCATTTTTAATTTTAGTTAATGGAAAGTACTCTTTTATAGCTAAGAAGATGCTTGCAGCATGACTTTTGATTTTTGATTTTGGATTTTGGATTACTAGATTTTGGAAAGTAACGTCATTGCGAGTAAAGCGTGGCAATCTCAATTCTACCATTAAATTGTTCCAATGTAAAGGAAGCAATGTACTTCGAATTTCGAATTTTGAATTTCGAATTTTTTCCATCTTTATTGATTATAAATAAAATTAGCCGATGTATCAGTAAAGCTTTTTAATAAAACTTCATTTTCATTAACCAAAACGAAAGTGTTGTATTCAATCCAATCGCCTAAATTTATATAAGAACTGTTTTCGTTTAATTGATAAATCATAGGTAAATGGCGGTGACCAAATATAAAATAATCAATGGGCTCCACTTTTAAAAAAGCGCGTGCATGTTGTATTAAAAACTCTTTTTCGCCATAAAAGGCATGGTTATCACTATACGTTTTTTCTTTGCTTTTATGGCTAAACCAATTGGCTATTCCTATTCCAATATTTGGATGAAAAAAAGCAAACAAACGTTGAAAAAAATAATTTCGATAAATGCCTAAAATAAATTTAAATTTTTGTTGCCCTGGCCCTAAACCATCTCCATGGCCAATATAAAACTTTTTACCACTAATGGTTTTAATAATAGGTTTGGCATACACTTTACAACCAATTTCGTTTTCCAAATATCCAAATTGCCATAAATCGTGGTTGCCATGAAAAACATGAACTGGAATTCCATCATCAACAAATTCGGCTAATTTAGCCAACAAACGCACAAATCCTTTTGGAACAACTGTTTTAAATTCAAACCAAAAATCGAACATATCGCCTACAATGTATAACTCGTTACAGTTTTGTTTGATTGAATTTAAAAAGGCTATAATTCTTTTTTCGCGAACTAAACTTTCCTCAAAATTGGGAATACCTAAGTGGAAATCAGAAATGAAATAGGTGTTTTTTTGCACTTTTAATCTATTGATAAATCATCAACAATAAAAACAAAAACTTCGGTTGGGCCATGTGCACCAATTACTAAAGTATTTTCAATATCGGCTGTTCGGCTGGGGCCAGTTATAAAACTTAGCATAGAGGGCAAATTTTTTCCATATCGGTTTTTAACCAATTGCATTCCATCTTTTGTTTCCATAACCAATTGCGATTTTTTAGCATACACAATATGAACAGGAGGCCAAATAGTAAGGGTTCTGCTATTGGCTGCCGAGCTTACCAAAATAGTTCCTGTTCGGGCAATTAAAGCTTCGCAAGAGGTAATTGCTCCTTGCACTTTTTCTAATAATTCTCTTTTGTGAGTAAAATCTATTCCAGTATCCTTTAGCATGTCTTGCAATCCATGTTCCCAACAAAAAAAATGTTTCCATTTTTTTTGTTCTAAAAGTGTAATTAATTTATCAATAAAATCGAAATGGTTGCTACAATTAATAAACTCACCATTAACCAATGTAAATTGATGGGCAAACACTTCAACCAAACTTAAATCACTGCTGGGTTTGGCAAATACATTACTATCTAAGTCAATATTTGTAAATTGATTTTTACTTTTAAAAGTAAGTGCTTGACGAACTTTTTTTAATATTTTCTCTTTAGGTGTTACTAGTTGCTCCACTAAGCGCAATGTAATAATTAATTAATATAAAAAACAAGTGGTAATTTTTTTGATATAAATTTAGAATCGAAATTATCAACTATTTACTGTTATTCAACTCCTTCGGAGTTGCGTTTGTTCATTGGTTCATTTAATCACCGAGTTTCACTCTATCACCGAGTTTCACTCTATCACTGAGTTTCACTCTATCACCGAGTTTCACTCGGTGCTATTCATATTCAACTCCTTCGGAGTTGCAATACATAACTATAACCTGTAACAATTTTTTATTTTACAAACAATAACTCCGAAGGAGTTAAATATGAATAGCCCTGCATGAAATGCAGGGTAATGAATG
>JBAXCN010000124.1:0-4737 GCA_037141455.1 Bacteroidota bacterium | reverse complement strand
CAATAAACAACTCGCAATAAACAACTCGCAATAAACAACTCGCAATAACCAACTCGCAATAACCAACTCGTAATAAACAACTCGCAATAAACAACTCGCAATAACCAACTCGCAATAAACAACTCCCAATAAACAACTCGCAATAAACAACTCGCAATAAACAACTCGCAATAAACAATTCGCAATAAATAAACTAAAAACTTCGAACAAGTTATAAAAGAACTAAACTAAATCATTTTATAAAACAGTTAGGAACATTTTTTTGTATTTCTATTTAGACTAAATATAAATAGTCGGAAATTTAGTTTAAATTTGCAATCCAAAACTTAAATAAAAGTTTAAAATGTCAGAAACACAGGAAGTTGATATAATTGATCAGGTAGTAAGCCAAGAATATAAATATGGATTTAGTACTGATATAGAAATGGAAACAGCTCCAATGGGGCTGAGCGAGGATATTGTTAGGTTTATTTCTACAAAAAAAAATGAACCTGAATGGATGTTAGAATGGAGATTGAAAGCTTACCGTTATTGGTTAACTTTAGAAGAACCTAATTGGCAAAATTTTAATTTAAAGCCAATCAATTACCAAGATATCATTTATTACGCTGCTCCAAAAGAAAGAATAAAATTAGATAGTTTGGATCAAGTAGATCCAGAATTATTAAAAACATTTGAAAAATTAGGAATCAGTTTATCAGAGCAAAAACGTTTAACTGGAGTAGCAGTAGATGCGGTTTTTGATTCTGTTTCAATAGCCACTACTTTCAAAGATCAGTTGTACGAAAAAGGAGTGATTTTTTGTGCCATCAGTGAAGCTTTACACGAACATCCTGAATTGGTAAAAAAATATATTGGTTCAGTGGTTCCTTATACCGATAATTATTTTTCAGCGCTAAACGCTGCAGTTTTCAGTGATGGAAGCTTTGTTTATATTCCAAAAGGTGTTCGTTGCCCAATGGAACTGTCTACTTATTTCCGCATCAATGCTGAAAATACAGGTCAGTTTGAACGCACTTTAATTATTGCAGACGATAACAGTTATGTAAGTTATTTAGAAGGTTGTACCGCTCCTATGCGTGACGAAAACCAATTGCACGCAGCTGTGGTAGAATTAATTGCAATGGAAAAAGCGGAAATAAAATACTCAACCGTTCAAAACTGGTATCCTGGCGATAAAGACGGAAAAGGTGGAATTTATAATTTTGTAACCAAACGTGGAAGTTGCGAAGGTGCACATTCAAAAATTAGTTGGACACAAGTAGAAACAGGAAGTGCCATTACTTGGAAATACCCAAGTTGTATTTTAAAAGGTGATTATTCAACTGGTGAGTTTTTCTCAGTTGCTGTAACTAACAACATGCAAGTTGCCGATACAGGAACTAAAATGATACATATTGGTAAAAATACTAAAAGTAGGATAGTTTCAAAAGGAATTTCAGCAGGAAAATCGCATAACACTTACAGAGGTTTAGTAAAAGTAAATAAAAAAGCTGAAAATGCCCGTAACCATACCCAATGCGATAGCATGTTAATAGGAAATAGGAGTGGAGCACATACTTTTCCTTATTTAGAAATTAGTAATAATACAGCTACTGTAGAGCACGAAGCAAGTACAAGTAAAATTGGGGAAGATCAAATTTTCTATTGCAACCAACGAGGCATAGGAACCGAAAAAGCAATTGGATTAATTGTAAACGGTTTCTGTAAAGAAGTTTTGAACCAATTACCAATGGAATTTGCGGTAGAAGCACAGAAGCTTTTAGCAGTAAGTTTGGAAGGAAGCGTAGGATAAATAGCCGCTGGCGGCTGGCTTCTAGCCTCTGGCAAAAAATAATTAATAATAAAAAATATAAACGTTAACGGTGTTTGGCTAGAAGCCAGAGGCCAGTTGCCAAAAGCAAAATATGTTATCAATAAAAAATCTAAAAGCAGAAATAGAAGGTAAAAAAATTCTAAACGGATTAAACCTTGAAGTAAAAGCAGGCGAAGTGCATGCAATCATGGGTCCAAATGGAGCAGGTAAAAGTACTTTATCGGCTGTATTGGCTGGTAGAGCTGATTACGAAGTAACCGAAGGAACTGTTGAATTTGAAGGTAAAGATTTATTAGAATTAAGCCCAGAAGACAGAGCACGTGAAGGTGTGTTTTTGGCTTTTCAATACCCAATTGAAATTCCAGGTGTGAGCAATACCAATTTTTTAAAAACGGCTATTAACGAAAAGCGAAAATACAATGGACAAGAGCCAATGGAAGCTACCGACTTTTTGAAAATGATGCGCGAAAAAATGGCCTTGGTTGAAATGGATAAATCTTTAACAAGCCGTTCGTTAAACGAAGGTTTTAGTGGTGGCGAAAAAAAACGCAACGAGATTTTCCAAATGGCTATGCTTGAACCTAAGTTAGGCATTTTAGATGAAACTGATTCAGGTTTAGATATTGACGCATTGCGTTTGGTATCGGAAGGTGTAAATAAATTGCGCAACAAAGAGCGTTCGTTTATAGTAATTACACATTACCAAAGATTATTAGATTATATAGTTCCTGATTTTGTGCATGTATTATACAAAGGCCGCATTGTAAAAAGCGGTGATGCAAGCTTAGCTAAAGAATTAGAAGAAAAAGGCTACGATTGGATTAAACAAGAAGTAGAAGCAGCACAATAAAATTTAAAGCTTTGTGTTTTAAAAATAATTAACCGCAAAGAACACAAAGAAAAACCAAAAAGGACGCAAAGAAAGCCATCGTGACCTTTGCGAAAAACCTTAGCGACCTTAGCGGTTAATAAAATAATTTAGTAATAATGTTAGTAGAAAATATAAAAGCAGAGTTTAATCAATACAAAAATCAAGCGGAGAAAAGTGATTTCTTTTTGAAGCGTGAGCAAGCTTTTGCTGAATTTGAAAAAGTTGGTTTTCCTACCACCAAAAATGAGGAATGGAAATACACCAACCTTAAAAACATTACCAATCAATCGTTTCAATCAACTTGCGAAAGTACCATTGAAACAGAATTGATGTTATCGCATGCATTTTTAAAAGACTTAACAGCTAACAAGTTGGTTTTTGTAAATGGAAGTTTTAGACCAGAACTTTCAACAATTATTGAAACGGACGAAAGCATTGTTATAACTACTTTAGCTAAAGCCAAAACAGCTTATAGCGAATTGTTTAACAAACATTTTGGTAAATATGCACCCATTCAAGGACAAGGTTTAAATGCCATGAATACCGCTTTATTAAGCGATGGAGCTTTTATATATGTTCCTAATAATAAAACAGTAACTAATCCTGTTATCATTGTTAATATTGCTGATTCAACCGATGTAAATGTATTGTGCCAACCTCGTAATTTAATAATTGTAGAAAAAAGTGCTTCACTAACTTTGGTGGAAACTTTTTATGCTGTTGGTAATAATCCTTCATTTACCAATGTGGTTAATGAAATATATGCAAACGAAAATGCGCATATTGAACATTATAAAATTCAGCACCAAGAAGGGGAAAGTTATCACAATAATTTTACCCAAATTTTTCAAGAAGCAAATACCAATATTAACCATGTTACCTTAACTTTAAGTGGTACTTTGGTGCGAAATAACTTGCATTTTTTTATGAACGGACAAAACTGCAATAGTTTATTGTATGGTTTGTACATGCCTCATGGAACTGAGTTGGTTGATAACCACACACGTGTTGATCATGCTTTTCCTAATTGCTTTAGTGATGAACTATATAAAGGCATTATGATGGATAAATCAACAGCTGTATTTAATGGAAAAATCATGGTGCATTTAGATGCTCAAAAAACCAATGCATATCAACGTAACAAAAATATATTATTAAGCAATGAGGCAACTGTAAATACCAAACCACAGTTAGAAATTTTTGCTGATGATGTAAAATGTACACATGGCGCTACCATTGGTCAATTGGATGAAGAACCAATGTTTTATTTGCGTAGCAGAGGAATTCCTGCAGATGTGGCCAGAAAAATGTTATTGAACGCTTTTGCCGATGAAATTGCTGAAAGAATTAAAATTCCAGAATTAGTGGAATTGCTAGAACAGGAAATAGAGAAAAAGATTTAAACGTAGCCACAGATTACACAGATTACATGATTGAAGGTAATTTAAATTTAGAAGAAATAACTAATAAAGTAATTGGTTGCGCAATCAAGGTTCATAAAGCGTTAGGGCCTGGTTTGTTAGAATCTGCCTATAAGGAATGTTTGTATTTTGAATTAGTGAAAGAAGGTTTATTTGTTGAAAAAGAAAAGCCAATGCCATTAATTTATAATGAGGTTAAATTAGAAATTGGATATAGAATAGATTTATTAGTAGAGAAAAAATTGGTAATAGAAATAAAGTCAAAAGAAGCCTTAAACGATGTTGATTTGGCACAAACTTTAACTTATTTAAAAATTGGCGATTTTAGATTAGGTCTTTTGATAAACTTTAATGTAACACTTTTAAAAAATGGACTTAAAAGAGTTGCTAATAAAATAGAAAACTAATAGTTAAGAAAAACTTTGTGACCTTAGCGGTAAAAATAGTAACCGCAAAGAACACGAAAAAACTTTGTGACCTTCGCGGTCAAAAATAGTAACCGCAAAGAACACAAAGAAAATACGCAAAGAGCGCAAACAAAACCTTTGTGACCTTCGCGAAACAACTTAGTGTCCTTCGCGGTTAAAAATAGTAACCGCAAAGAACGCAAAGAAAACCTTTGTGACCTT
>JBAXCN010000123.1:0-5039 GCA_037141455.1 Bacteroidota bacterium | reverse complement strand
CAATATTAGACCAACTACTAAAGACAGAAAAGCCATTGTAGGCGAACACCCAAAATATAAAAATATTTTTATATTAAACGGCTTAGGCACCAAAGGAGTAATGCACGCGCCTTATTTAGCCAAACAATTGTTAAATTTAATTATTAATAAAACAGCTATCGAAAAGGAAATTAATATTAATAGATTTGATAAGTTAGTGGTTGGTTTATAGACGATGGACGATAGTTGATAGTCAATTATCTATGGTCTATGGTCTATTTTCTATGGTCTATTTTCTATGGTCTATTTTCTATGGTCTATTTTCTATGGTCTATGTTCTATTATCTATGGTCAAATATCTATGGTCTATGGTCTATTTTCTATGGTCCATCGACTATTGTCTATAACAAATCAACTTTTTGAAATAAAACTGTATTAGCCGTTTTTATTTTTAAAATATACAAACCTCTTTTAAGTTTATTCGATTTATTAAGTCTAAACCGATTGTAATTAATACCAATTTTCTCGTTATGTTTTAATACTATTTTGTTATCGATTGAAAGTAATGTTATTTCAACTTTTTGCTTAGTAGTAGAATATAAACTTATATGAAAATTGCTATCTAACAACTGAACTACATTTAAAATAGTATCGGTTGAATACGATTTTAAATACTTTAAAGCCAATTCAAAATCAGGAACTCCAAATCCTATATTTTTATTTGGATTAAAATAATTGTTAGCACTTAAACTGATTGCAAACTTTATTTCTTTAAAAGATTTATCTGGATTATTTTGCATTAAACATGCAACACCACCTGCAATAATTGGAGTGGAATAAGATGTTCCGTTGCCGGTATATATTTTGGCTTTGTCGTTTATCAATTCAACCGATTGACCTAATGAAGTTATTTCGGGTTTTACAATTTTATGTTTTACAAAACCAATAGAACTAAAACGCGAAACATTTTTTTCTTCATTGCAAGAACCAACAGTTAAAACATTTTCAACATCGGCCGGAGTAGTAATGGTTTCCCATAAATTATCGCCTTCGTTTCCCGCACTTATAACTACTGCCATTCCGTTTGCCAAAGCAATATTTGCAGCTTTAGCAATTGTGGTTTTATTACCATTTAAATCTTTATGTTTATGATTAAATTTTTTATCATCAAATTCGGAATAACCCAACGAAGATGAAATTAAATCAACACCAATGCTATCAGCAATTTCGGCACTTCTGGCCCAATAATATTCTTCTATTGGATATTCGAAATTTACATTTTCACTTGAAAATAAATAATAATTTGCTTCGGGCGCTGAACCGACATATTGGTATGGAATATTGGCCGCTAAACAACCTAATACCGAAAGCCCATGAAAATCGTTTTGATTGTTAGAAAATGTAATTATTTGTTTAATACTGGATTTTTTAAAATATGGATTATTAATTACTTCATTAAAACCAACATCAATAACTGCTATATCAATATTTTTTCCTTTTAAATTTAGTTGATGTAACTTTTGAATTTTATTGAAATAAATAACATTGGTAGCAAAACCATAATACAAACTTGAATCTACTTTTTCATCTTTTTCAAATTTCTTTTCTAGTAAATTTACCTTTTCTAATAAATCAATTTCTTTAAAAAATTCATTGTCTTTTTCGTATCCAATTAATGTAATATCCTTTATAAATTTAAACCCTTTTAAAGTGTCAGTAAGGTTATTATTTGCCAAAACTACAATACCATTAAACCACTTTAACGTTTGCAAATGTTGGTGTACAAAAGGAACAATTGTATCAATATATATTTTATTAACTGGTAAATCGTTTATGGTTAAATCAGGAAGTTTAAACTTTTTTTTTCGTTCAATTGATTTAATAGATAGAAAATTTTCAGGAATTAATTTCGAAAAATTTGTAGTATCTTTATCTTTAAACGAAATAAAATAATAGCTATTTTGAGCATTTAATTGCAGTGCAAAAGATAATATGAATAAAATTAAGTAAATACGATTTTTCATTAGTTAAAAATATTTAGAATATTTAATATATCGAGTTCGAATTTCGTGATTAGATTTTCGAATTTATTTTCTATAATTCAAAACTTTGTCCTTGGTAAGGCATTTCAGCTTTTATATTTTCCTTACCCAATCTATCGCGCATTGCAGTCATTTGAGTTAAATCACCATGCACTAAAAATACATTTTTACACCCATTTTCATGAGTTTGGTTTATATAATTAAATATTTCATCACAGTCGGGATGTGAGCTAAAAATATCGGTACTGGCTATTTTAGCAAAAACCCTTTTAACTTTATTTTTTATATGAATAGTTGATTGTCCATTTAGTAATTTATGTCCAAAAGTTCCCTCAGCACAAAAGCCAGAAATTAAAATTGTAGAAAAAGGATTTTCAATATTATTCATAATATGTTCTTGAATTCGCCCACCTTCCACCATACCAGCAGCAGAAATAATTACACTGGGATCGGTATAATACATCAATGCTTCATGGTGTTTATAATCTGTTAAATATTCAACATCTTCATGCTCCAACAAAGAACCAAACTTTTGTTGAAATTCAAAAGCTTCAGGATTTAATAATTCTTTATGTTTTTCATACACATCGGTACTTCTAATAGCCAACGGACTATCAACAAATATTTTAACATGGGGAATTAATCCTTGACGTTTTAGTTTGATTATAGTAAAAACAATTGATTGAGTTCTACCAACACTAAAAGCAGGAATTACCAAACGCCCTCTAATATCGATACAAGTAGTGGTAATATAATGCAACATTTCATCTTCGGCCGATAAAGTAACTTTATGTTTTCGGCCTCCATAAGTACATTCAGAAACCAAAGTATCAATGCCAGAAAGAATTGTTGCATCATTAATCAACTTTGAATTGCTTCTTCCCAAATCGCCAGTAAAACCAATTGTTTTTGTAACTCCATTTTCCTGTACTTCCATTTTAACCGAAGCAGCACCAAGCAAATGTCCTGCTTCAATTAAGGTAATTTTTACTTCATTATTTATAGTAAAAGGTTTATTGAAATTAGCAGTTACAAATTGGTTAACCGAATCTTTAACTTGACTAGCCATATAAAGCGGTTTAGGAACATTATTTCTTTTTGTTTTTTTAGCATTTCCAAGTGCTTTCCTATACTCCATTAACTGAATATTAGCACTATCGTACAGTAAATATTCGGTTAACTCAGCAGTAGCAGCAGTGCAAATAATGCTTCCTTTAAAGCCTTGATAAACCAAACTCGGAATATTTCCAGAATGATCAATATGAGCATGAGTAAGGATTAAAGCATCAATATCAGCAGGATTAAAAGGAAAAATATCTTCTTTAAAAGTTGGGTTACGCTTTAATTCGTAATCCATTCCGCAATCTATTAAAATATTGTAACCGCTTTGAAGTGTAACTAAGTGCATGCTTCCAGTAACTTGTTGGGCAGCACCTAAAAAGGTAATTTTCATTTATTTATTTAGTTCTTAATTCTTAGTACCTAATTTTTAGTACTTAGTAGTTTTGTTGCAATTAAATAATAAAAATTGAATTTAGTTTATTCAACTTTATAACAACTAACAAACAAATAATAGAAAGGGTTTTATTTAATGAATTTTACTTTAATCCCTAATATCTGAAAATTCTATGGCTAAAAACATTAATTTCGAAACTTACAACTTTAATAAAATTGGAATACCAAATACCAGAAAGCGAATTAATTTTAAACAATGATGGATCGATTTACCATTTGCATTTGTTACCTGAAGATATAGCCGAAACTATCATTTTTGTTGGTGACCAAGAGCGTGTTCCTGAAGTAAGTAAGTATTTTGATAGCATTGAACTTAAAAAAGTAAAGCGTGAGTTTATTACTCATACAGGTTATATAGGCCAAAAACGAATTTCAGTAATTAGCACTGGTATTGGTACCGACAATATTGACATTGTGATGAACGAGTTGGATGTTTTGGTAAATGTTGATTTAGCTACACGCACCATCAAAAAAAATCATACTGCATTAAATATTATTCGTATTGGCACCTCGGGTGCTTTGCAATCAAACATTCCAATTAATTCGGTTTTGGTCAGTGAGCAAGCAATTGGCCTCGATAGTTTGATGTTGTTTTATGAGCGTAAAAAAGATGTAGAATTGGAACAATCAATTAAAGAACAGCTAGGTTTTAATTTTATAAATCCATATTGGGTAAACGGAAATAAAGAACTTGTTAACTTATTACCTAGTAATTATTTAAAAGGAATAACTGCTACATGTTGCGGTTTTTATGGTCCGCAAGGCAGATTTTTAAAAGCAAAAGGGGTAAATAGTACTTTGATTGAAAAACTGAATCAACTTAATATTAACGGAAAAAGTGTTACTAATTTTGAAATGGAAACAGCTGGCATTTATGGACTGGCAAATGTTTTAGGACATAAAGCGGTTTCGGTAAACTGTATTTTGGCTAATAGAATTACCAATGAGTTTAGCAAAAATCCGGCTGAAATAGTTGATAGAACCATTAGGGAAGTATTAGAAAAATTATAAAGTATAAAGTATGAATTATAAAGGAATATTAATTTTTATTTTTTCATTGTTTGTCTATTCAAAAAGTCAAGCACAGCGAATCGTTTGGTGTAATGTAGCCATAGTGCCTACCGATTCAATTATATTAAAAAAACAGCCTTATTTGCTAACTTGGGATACTTTGTCGTTTACCAGATATGAACCAAAATCGAATAGTATTATTACATTTAAATATTGCAACCAAACCAAACACGACAGTTGCAAACAATATGGTAATAAGAAAAATTTATTTTTAACTGCCAAGCCAAACAATGATTTTGAATGTGTGTTAATAAACATTAGAGATGACAACACTGAAATTATAAATTCCATTTTAATTTATGGAGAATTGAAGAAATACGTTAAAAGAAATTCGAAAAATAAAATACTAAATTCGAAAAAGGTTTCCCGCAAATAGCGCAGAAAAGGTTAACAGCAAGTCTGCGAAAATTAGCGTAATCAGCGGGCAAAAAA
>JBAXCN010000122.1:0-5070 GCA_037141455.1 Bacteroidota bacterium | reverse complement strand
ATGAAAATAATATCGTACAACGTAAATGGAATTCGTTCAGCTATGAACAAAGGACTAGTAAACTTTATGCAACAAGAAAATGCGGATGTTTATTGTTTCCAGGAAACAAAAGCAATGAAAGAACAAATAAACGAACCATTTATTTTTGAAGTAGCAGGGTATAAAAACAATTATTGGTTCAGTGCCGAAAAAAAGGGTTATAGTGGTGTTGCACTTTTTTGTAAAAATGAACCCGACCATGTAGAATATGGTTTTGGTGTTCCCGATTTTGACAACGAAGGAAGAATTATTAGAGCAGATTTTGGTTCAAAAAGCATCATCAGCCTATATATTCCAAGCGGCTCAAGCGGTGAGGAACGACAAGCTTTTAAAATGAAATGGTTGGAGTTTTTTCAAAATTATATTAACGAACTAAAAAGCCATAAACAAGAATTAATTATTTGTGGTGATTACAATATTGTTCATAAACCAATTGACATTCACGATCCCGTTGGAAACAAAAACAGCAGTGGTTTTTTACCCGAAGAAAGAGAATGGTTGAGTCAGTTTATAGAAAATGGGTTTATTGATACTTTTAGAGAATTTAATAAAGCGCCTCATCAATACAGTTGGTGGACATTTAGAGCAGGAGCTAGGGCTAAAAACAAAGGTTGGAGAATTGATTATTGTATGATTGCCGAAGCTTTAAAAAACAACCTAATCGATGCAGGAATTATGCAACAAATTATGCACTCCGACCACTGCCCGGTTTGGGTTGAAGTGAGCTAGCGGTTTTTATTATTTAAAAAATAACCTAATAATGCAAATGGAAAGTACGCACCAACCAAATCTACTGTATTGAACCAAACAGGTGAAGGAAGCATTAGAATGTTTAATACACCAGCTATAAAAAACAATAAACCTATAACTATTGAAAAGCGGAATTGGTTATTTGCCACAAGTTTTACTGTTAAAAATGCACCTACTAAAGTTCCTAAAGCATGAGCCAAAAAAGGAAATATAAAATGTTTTGGTTCAAATAAATGAATAGTTGCTTTTAAGCCCTCTGTAGTTGTAACATCGGCACCATTTGGTGCAGGAATAATTGAATCGCTTACCATAATAATTGCACCATTAACCAAACAGCCTACTACCACACCTGCAATTACTGCTAAAATATTTTTTAAAATTGGATTCATAATTTCGATTTTTTTTAATACAAATATGGAGAATAAAAAAATAAAAAAACAGTGTTCTATTAAAAAGTCATGGTCAAATGTATAGCACCTTGTGGAACTGATGGTAACTTTATTTCGTGAATAATTTCTTTATTCAAAGCAAAATTAACATCCTTTCCTTCTCCTTGTTGAAACAAAGAAGTTAATTCGGTTTCAGTTAATTTTGAATGTTTGCTTACCGTTTGCGCAATTCTGTTTTCCATTCCTTCAAGCCTGCTAAGTGCTTCTTTTAATGCTGTTCTGTTTTGGCCACCATTAAAATTCATTGATACGCCATGAAACAAAAACGAAGCATTGGATGCTGCATATCGGTTTTGGCCTGCCATAAACATAACATTTGCTATGGAATCAATAGTACCAGTATTATGCATGGTTATTTTCATTTTGCTTTGCAACGAAACTAAAAAATTATAAAGCACAAAACCTGAGTCTACATCGCCACCATTTGACGCAACAAAAAAATATAATTCTTGGGGGTTGTGTTGCCTAATTACTTCTGTTGTAAACTGTATAAATTTATTAACTTTAATGGGGTCAATGCCGTCAAAAAAATTAATATAAACTGTTTGATTATTCATTTTAGCTTTACTAAATTTATGCAAAGAATAAATAAATAAAGGAGTTAAAAAATTAAAAAAATTTATGCCAATGCTTTTCCTGATAAAGTTGTTTTGTATAAATTTATTTTATTATTCATAATTTTAAACCACAAAGGTGGTATCAACGACAAAAGCATCATTCCGGGGTAGCCAGTTGGCAACTGCGGACTTTCATCAAAGTGGCGTAATAATTGATATTTTCTACTTGCCATATAATGGTGATCAGAATGGCGCGATAGTTCAAATAACAGCATTCTTCCCAATGGATGGTTTGAATTCCATGAGTGAATGGGCTGTGTTTTTTCAAATCCATTTTCTTTTTTATTTCTTCGTAAACCATAATGCTCTATATAATTTACGGTTTCTAATAATAAAATACCCATAAAAGCACCAGCTAAAAAGAAAAGCAAAGTGTATAATCCAAAAAAATAAAATACTATTGCAATTAAAAACAATTGTAAAAACTGAAAACGCAACATTTCATTGTGCCAACTCCAAAATGGTTGATTGTTTTTTGTAAGCTTATGTTTTTCTAGTTTCCAAGCAGAAACCCAGCTTCCCCAAATAGAACGAAAATAAAAAGCGTAAATAGATTCACCTAATTTACCTGATGCCGGATCGTTATCAGTTGATACATTTTTATGGTGGCCTCTATTATGCTCAATATAAAAATGCATGTAAAGAGAAGTTAACAAAAGCATTTTACTCATAAACCGTTCATGCTTTGTTAATCGGTGTCCCAGCTCGTGTGCTAAGTTAATTCCTAAAATTCCACAAGCCATTCCATAGGCTGTTGTAACTCCTATTTTTACATATAAAGGCAAGTCGTTTTGGTTTATTTTAAATAAAAAACAAACTAATATGATATATTGTAAAGGTACTAAACCATAAATTAAATAATCGAAAACAGGGTCTTTTTTGGCTATTTCTTCTTCTATTTCCGAAAAATTTTCTATTGAACCTTTAGTAAAAAGCTCAATAAAAGGAACAAATATAAATAACACCACAACTGATGAAAAGCTTAATACATTTTCTGAGAAAATAGAAAACACTATTAAAACGGGAATTAAATAAGCCATGATGTATTTTAATTTTTTTGAATTCATATTTTTTGTTTAATTTTTTTTTGAATAATACAATATCAACTTAAAGCTAATGTTTTTTGTTTTAGGATTTATTTTTTATCCCTTATTTAAAGTTTGAAAGTAAAAATTTATTTTTTGTAAAAATATAAAAATCTTTTTTTATTCAATTAATATAATATTTTCGAATTGCAATAAACAAGTAACAATTTGAAAAAACACATTCTTTTTATATCGCTTTTACTTATAAACTTAACTTCAATTTATGCTCAAACAAGTATTTTGGGTAGCGTTGTCGATGTTAAATCAAACGAAAAATTAATAGGGGTTTCATTAATTATTAAAGGAACCACAAAAGGAGCTCAAACAGATTATGATGGCCAATTTGTTTTAAAAACAAGTGCACAATTTCCTATTGTGTTGGTAGTAAAATATTTAGGGTATGAAACAAAAGAGGTTACGGTTGCCGATTCTAAATTAAAGCTTAACATAAAACTTGCTAAATCGGAAAAAGCATTAAAAGAAGTAAGTGTAAGAGATAGTAGGATAACTGAAAAAATAAAACAGAATCCACTTACTGTTGAAACCATGGATGCAATTGCAATTAAATCTACTCCAGCGGCAAATTTTTACGAGGGATTGGCACATTTAAAAGGAGTTGATATTACTTCGGCAAGTATTGGTTTTAAAATTATTAATACAAGGGGTTTTAATTCTACTTCACCAGTTAGGTCGTTACAATTAATTGATGGGGTCGACAATCAATCACCTGGATTAAACTTTAGTTTAGGAAATTTTTTAGGAGCATCGGAATTAGATATTCAAAAAGTAGATTTAGTAGTTGGTGCAAGTTCGGCTTATTATGGTCCTAATGCATTTAATGGAGTTATAAATATGCAAACAAAAAGCCCATTTCTTTTTCCGGGCTTAAGCGCACAAATAAAAGTAGGCGAACGTAATTTAACTGAAACAGCAATAAGATGGGCGCAGATTGTAAAAAACAAAAAAGGAGTTGAAAAATTTGCGTATAAAATGAACGTTTTTTATATGAGAGCCAACGATTGGAATGCAACCAATATGGATGCAACTTCTCAATCGCCTGTGGGCAAAAATAATGCGGGAGGGTATGATGCCGTAAATAAATATGGAGATGAATACACAAGTCGTATTTTTTACACCCCATTAGAAATTCCTTCTAGTGTTGGAAAAGGCTATTATTTAAGAAATGGTTACCAAGAAAAAGATTTAGTAGATTACAATTCAAATAACTTAAAACTAAGCGGAGCGGCACATTATAAAGTAACCAAAAACACGGAGTTAATTTATGCCACTAGCTTTGGAACTGGAACAACGGTTTATCAAGGAGAAAACAGGTTTAGTTTGCGCGATATTTTGTTCTTTCAAAACAAAGTAGAATTAAGAAAAGAGAACAGATTTTTTATAAGGGCATACGCTACCAATGAAGATGCTGGAAACAGTTACGATGCTTATAATACTGCATTAATTTTACAAAACGCAGCCAAAAACGATGATTCGTGGGGCAAGGAATACAATAATTCATTAACAGCTAATTTACCCAATGTTGTAAATGCTTGGATTCAAGCAAATTTGTTTGCAGGAATCAGGCTCGATACCATTCCAGGAGCCAATAACCAACGATTAAATTACATTGATTATTATTGGAGAACTTTCTTTGCCGACTCGTTGGTAAAGTATCACAATTTAGCAAGAGACATAGCCAATTCTGCCGGAAACACAGGTTCGTGGCAAAGCAGGTTTGAGCCAGGAACAGCGCGTTTCGACTCAGCATTTAAATCAATTACCTCACGCACCAATCAAAATGGAGGTTCTCGATTCTTTGATCAATCGGCTTTATACCATGTTGCAGCCGAGTTTAAATTTAATACCGATGAAATTTTTAGCAAGAAAAGCAAATCAAATATTGATGTAACGGTTGGAGGAAATTATAGAATTTATGTTCCAAAATCGGGGGGAACAATTTTTAAAGATGGAGAAGAAAGAAGAACATTGTATGCAAGAGATTCTTTAGGAAATATTTTAAAACAACAAAGCGATGGGAAAGACTCTATTATAGGTTCAGAAAGCATTGGTTTTACGCAAATTATTAATCAAGAATTTGGAGCATATTTTGGATTAGAAAGAAAGTTTTTT
>JBAXCN010000121.1:0-5436 GCA_037141455.1 Bacteroidota bacterium | reverse complement strand
GTTGGCGTCCTCGCCAACAATGATATTGCAGGCGAGGACGCCTGCAATGGCTGAATAACGAATTAACCAACAACCCGTAACCCGCTAACCCGAAACCGCAACAACCAACGTCCATCAACCATCAACCAAATGAACAAACACGCAATAGCCATTCATGGAGGAGCAGGAACCATTCTTCGCTCATTAATGACACCCGAAAAAGAAGCACAATATAAAACAGGTTTACAAAATGCTTTGTTAGCTGGAAACGAAATATTAAATGCTGGTGGATCTAGTTTAGATGCAGTAGAAGCAGCGGTTATGAGCATGGAAAATTTCCCATTATTTAATGCAGGAAAAGGAGCAGTATTTACCAACAAGGGAACTCACGAAATGGATGCCTCTATTATGGAAGGTAAAAACCTAGAAGCTGGAGCTGTTTCTGGAATTAGCAATGTGCAAAATCCTGTTCATTTAGCCAAGGTAATTATGCAAAATTCAGGACATGTTTTTTTACAAGGAACCGATGCAGAATTGTTTGCTAAAACCATGCATTTACCTTTTCAAAATAATGAATATTTTTATACAGCAGAACGATACAAACAATGGCAAGAGGTAAAAGATTCTGATACCTATCAATTAGACCATACTGTTTTAGAAACAGGGGAGAAAAAGTTTGGAACGGTAGGTGCAGTGGCTTTAGATATTCATGGAAATTTAGCTGCAGCAACATCAACTGGAGGAATGACTAATAAACGTTTTGGAAGGGTAGGCGATAGCCCCATAATTGGCGCAGGAACTTATGCCAATAATAAAACGTGTGCCATCAGTTGTACTGGGCATGGCGAATATTTTATGCGTGCCGTGGTAGCTTACGACATTAGTTGTTTAATGGAATACAAAGGGCTTTCTTTAAAAGAAGCGTGCAATTATGTAGTAAAAGACAAGTTGGTAAAAATGGGAGGCGAAGGCGGCTTAATTGGCATGGATGCCGTTGGCAATATTGAACTATGTTTTAATTCGGAAGGAATGTACCGTGGTTTTTTGAAACAAGGAGAAGAAATATTTATTGGAATTTACGAATAGATTTATAAAACGGTCACCCTGAGTGAAAGTTTTCCCACTATCATTAGAGTTAGCTTAGCGCTCTAATGATTTAAATGAAATGTAGTTTCTCTGACACGGGCTTTTACAAATGAGTTTGAAACCTCTTTTTCATTTTAAATTCATTGTCATCCTAACTGTTTCCCTTCGCTCATAACTTCGATCAGTATGGCTGAACAAAACCAATATTTTTATGTTTCCGATTAGCAATCATAATATCGGTGTAAAACTATATTTTCATTAAAAAATAATAGTCAATTATTTTATTAAAAATATCTTTATTTAATGGCAATTTATTTTTATTTAAAAAATGAGTAAACCCATAAAAGGGTTGTAATTTTTTTTACTATTTATACCCTTTTTTTATTTTTAAAACCACCTAGTAACATTAATAAATTATTATTTGCACTTTTTTATTAGTTGTTTATCAGCAAAATAGAATTGTTTACCCTCATTTAATCCAAAAAGTTTTTAAAAGTAAATAAATTATGTTTTTTTCGTAAACACTATGTTAAAAACTTGTTGAGAAAGTTATTGTGTAAAATCATTGACTTTTAGAGCAGTTTCTAATGTAACAAATCAGTAAAAAAAAGATTAAAACAATATGTATTTACAAATTAGTTTGCCTCACTTAATCATTAAAATATTTACTCACTTTTCGAGTAATATCAATACTTCTTTCTTGTTAACGGAATTAAATAATATTTCGTATAAAACAATTTGTGCAATCAGTAATTCCAAAAACAATTTTATCGTTTATCAAAACGCTTATACAATTAATAGCGATGCTTTAAATTTTAAACATTCACAAAAAATTTAAAAGTATTTTTATTAAACTCAATTCAAGAAAAAAACAAAATAATATATATGAAAAATAATCTACAAAGATTTAGTTTACGGTTAGCATTAATTTTATTTCTGCCAATAAATGTGCTTTTGGCACAAAACACCCTTAACAATATTGGGTTTACCAATTCTGATCCAAAAGCAGAAGCTGCATTTAGTTTACGTTTGCTTAGCAGTGCTTATACAGGACCATTGGTGAGGGTTACTATAAGTGGCTCAACATACGATGTATGGCCAGATGGTTCAGGTAATTTTAGCATGACCTCATTAATATCAGCAGCTAACCCAGGCACTATACCTGGAACTGTTTCGGTAAATGCTTTAAGTACTGTAGCAACTGGTAATACTGCCACCATAGCCATTTGGTACGATCAAAGTGGAAGCAGCAGAAATAATAATTGTATTCAAAATACTGTAGGTAATCAACCACGAATTATTAATGCTGGAACTATTGATGTTCAAAACGGAAGACCTGCTGCATTTTTTACTCAATCAAGTAGTCAGGTATTGGTTTCTGCAAATAATGTTTTTACAAATTTTGGAAGTGGTCATTCTTTATTAAGTGTTTATTCTCGATCGAGTGTTGGAACAACTGCTGGTCTATTTTCATTATACGAAGTTGCAAGTGATAATTATTTAAGTTTTTATACACCAAGCTCAACCTCTATGAGATTTGAAAGTGGAGTAAATGGGGGCAATATTCAAAGTACCTTCAATACAATAAGTGCAAATACATTAACCCAATCATCAGGAACAGGAATTGAAAATCGTGTTAATGGTGGATCATTATCAACCGGAAGTTCAGCAGGATTAATGACCTCCTCTTTTACAGCCCCATTCAGAATAGGTAATATCCTTACTCATTTTTGGTCAGGTTATATATCAGAAAATATTTGTTTTCCAGTTACTTTAACAAATACAGAACGTCAAACTGCAGAAAATAATCAAATGGCTTATTTTTCAATTTTAAAGCCTACCATTACATCATTTACTCCAACAAGTGCTTTACCTGGTGCAACCATTACCATTACTGGTACTAATTTCAACACTACAGCGTCAAATAACATTGTATTTTTTGGAGCTACACGTGCAATTGTAACAGCGGCTACAGCTACACAATTAATTGTTACTTTGCCAGTAGGCGCCACCTATGGATCAATTACTGAACTAAATACAGGTAATAGTTTATCATGTTATAGTTTAAGTAATTTTACACCTATATATAGCCCTGCTAAATCAAACATAACCTTAACTGATTTTTCAACAAAGGTTGATTTTACAGCAGGTACAACTCCTCAATCAGTTGCCATAGGTGATTTAGATGGAGATGGCAAGCCTGATATTGCAGTAGCAAATTACGGTGGAAATACTGTTTCTGTTTTCCGTAACACATCTACTGTTGGAACAATTAGTGGAGCTAGTTTTGCTACCAAAGTAGATTTTACTGCTGGTACAAATGTTTGGGCAGTAACCATAGGAGATATTGATAACGATGGTAAACCTGATTTAATGGCTGCAAATTGGTCTTCAGCTAATGTTTCAGTATTCCGCAACACGTCTACAAGTGGAAGTATTACTTCTGGAAGTTTTGCAAGTGCGGTTAATTTTACAGTTGGATCTAGTCCGAGTTCAATTGCTTTAGGCGATTTGGATGGGGATGGAAAACCTGAAATGGCTGTTACCAATAGAAGTTCAAATAATGTTTCAGTATTTCTAAATACATCTACAAGTGGCAGCATAACCTCTGGTAGTTTTGCTACCAAGGTAGATTTTACATCAAGCACCCTTTCAAATCCTAACCCTAGTTTGGTAGCTTTTGCAGATTTAGATGGTGATGGAAAACTTGATTTGGCTGTTTCAAATAATGCAGCAAATTCAGTTTCTGTTCTACGTAATACTGCAACCTTTGGCAGTATCACATCAGGTAGTTTGGCTACTCCAGTAGATTTTGCATTGACTTCAAGTCCTTGGAATTTAGCTATTGGCGATTTGGATGGAGATGGCAAATTGGATATTGCAGCTGGTAATAGATATACAGCTTCTATTTCTGTATTTCGCAATACAGCTACCAGTGGAAGTATAACCTCAGGTAGTTTTGCCACTAAGGTTGATTTTACAGCTGGTACACAACCATTCACAATTGCTATTGGCGACTTGGATGGAAATGGTAAGCCAGATATGGCAGTTTCAAATTATGGATCTGGTAATATTTCAGTATTCCGCAATACCTCAACAAGTGGTAGCATTACCAGTGGTAGTTTTGCCAACAAGGTAGATTTTAATACAGGTGGACAGGCTATGGCAGTTGCAATTGGCGATTTGGATGGTGATGGACAACCTGATTTGGCAGCCGCAAATAATGCCGTGCTTACAATATTGCAAAATTCTTTACCTGGCGTTATTACAACTTCAGGCACATTAAGTTCATTTACAACTTGTTCAGGTATTGCTTCTACTCAACAATTCTTCAATGTTAGTGGTACAAGTTTATCAGCAAACTTATTAATATCCGCACCAACCGGTTTTGAAGTTTCAACATCTTCTTCTTCTGGTTATGGACCAAGTGTAACCTTAACCCAAAGTTTAGGAATAGTTTCTTCTACTCCTATATATGTACGTTTAACAAATGCAGCAACAGGAACACCTTCAGGAAATATAGCTTGTACTTCTACAGGTGTTACTACACAAAATGTAGCTGTTAGTGGAACAGTAACTTCATTGCCAACAGCAACCGCAGGAGGAACACAAACTATTTGTTCAAATGCAACAGCAACAATAAGTGGAGCAACATCAAGCAATGGAACCATATTATGGACAGAAAACGGAGCTGGAAGTATTACTTCAGGAGCTACCACATTAACCCCTACCTACACTGCTCAATCGGGTGATGGTGGAAATGCTGTTACTTTAACAATGACAGTAACAGGAACTTGCTCTGCACAAACCGCTACAGCAACTTATACAGTAAATGTAAATCCATTACCAACAGCAGTTGCAGGAGGCAGCCAAACGATATGTTCGAATAGCACTGCAACAGTAAGCGGAGCAACATCAAGCAATGGAACCATATTATGGACACATAATGGTTCAGGTTCAATTTCAGGTTCAACTACCTTAACTCCTACATACACAGCAGCAGCAGGCGATGCAGGCTTAACCCGTACTTTAACAATGACAGTTACTGGTGCAGGTGCTTGTTCTGCTTCAACTACAACAGCAACTTATACAGTAAATGTTACCGCATTACCAACAGCCACAGCAGGTGGTTCACAAACCATATGTTCTAACGCAGCAGCCACAATAAGTGGAGCAACATCAAGCAATGGAACTATAATATGGACAGAAAACGGTGCAGGAAGTATTACTTCAGGAGCTACCACATTAACCCCTACCTACACTGCTCAGTCGGGTGATGGTGGAAATGCTGTTACTTTAACAATGACAGTAACAGGAACAGGAACTTGCTCTGCACAAACCGCTACAGCAACTTATACAGTAAATGTAAAT
>JBAXCN010000120.1:0-5538 GCA_037141455.1 Bacteroidota bacterium | reverse complement strand
TCAAGTTTCAAGCAAAGCAGAGGTAAAGAAACCAACTATAACTACTGAACAAAAGAAGGATGTTATTACACCAGTTGAAAAAAAGGTAGTTAACAAAGATTCAATTAATTTAGTTGTTGGTTCTAATATTGTTAAACCTAAAGTGGAAGCTCAAAAACCAATAGATACAGTAATAAAAAAGCAGGAAATTCCTACTAAAAAAGAGAATATTAAAACAGATACATTAGGAATAAAATCAAATTCTTTATTGCCTAAAATTGATGCTAATAAACAAATTCTAATTGGTAAACAAAAAAAGGATTCAATAAATGTTACAAGAATGAAAGATAACATTGATACTTTAAATTCAAGAATAGAAAGTGATACTTTTAAAATTGAAAAACAAAATGCTAGCTTAATTGCGGCACAAAATAAAGATACCATTCCTTTCAATAAAAAGAATTTAGGAATGTCAGTTGGTATAGCATCTATAGGTTATAATATCAGTTTACACCATCAATTTAACAAAAAATTTGGTGTAAGATTAGGTTATTCGAGAGGATACTATGATCCGCAATATTATACTGTATTTAGTGGTAACTCCATTAATGTTGTATCAGATTTTAATGTAGAAATGTTAAATTTTCATTTAGATTATTTTCCGTTTAAAAATAAGATATTTAGAATTACAACCGGAATTTCAAGAAATTTTAACACTTATTTGCTTAATATAACACCACTTACAAATCAATTATTTGGTTATATCAGTTATCCTCCAGAATCGATAGGTAATTTGCAAGTGAAAGTTACTGTTGACGAATTTAATCCTTATTTAGGCATTGGTTTTGGTAAAACAATTCCTAATACTAAGCTTGGAATGGGTATTGATTTAGGTTTGTACTATCATGGATCGCCAAAGTTTAAGTTAATAACAAAAGGTTCTTTTGAACCAAGTAACAATCAGAAAAATATTTCTTTACTGAATAATGCTTTTAACGATTGGGTATTTTTTCCTATGGCTAATATAATTATTGTTTACAGAATTAACGATTAATACAAATGAAATATAAATTATTACTTATACTTTTTGCTTTTGCAATCATCAATTCATGTAAGTTTCCTAAAGAAGAATTTGAAAAGTTTGAAATAAATACAGATGCAAGTTTTGTAAATATTTTGATTAAAGCTAAGTTTTACACTGATGACTCGTTGCCTATTAGAAAAATATCAATGAATATAAATGGAAAAGATGCCAAACATATTTATGATATTGAAGGTAAAACTAATTTTAATGCCGAAGGAGGCGTGATAGATTTAATTTTAGGACCAAATGCTAATCCTACCAATAACAATCCAATATGTTTTACAATACAAGCAAATATGGAAGGCTATCTTCCTTTGAAACAAGATGTATTTGTATTTAATAGTACCCAAAAAATTACCATCAATTGTACTTTTAAAAAACCTGTAAGTTTACCTACAAGCTCAAAGTATAGTTCATTAGCATTAAATTTTTTAGGTAAAACTAGATTAGACACTGCGTACTTTAATATTTTAAGAAATGATGGTATTAATTTTACAATAAAATATCCTACAAAAGGGTTGTTTTTTCTTAAAAAAAATTCGGTAAAATTTAGGGTTGAAAACAATGAAGAATTTTTGAGTAATTTATTATTAGACACTACAAAATATAGCCCCGACAGTGGTTCAGCAATTTCAACTTTAACTAACAAGGTTTTTAAATATAATATTAAACCTATTGAAGATAAAATTACAGTTAATCCATTGACATTAGTTTCATCTGCAAAAAACATTACAACAAAAGTAGGATATCTTAAACCCAATTTAATTGCTGAATATAAGACAAGAAAAATTCCTGATACTACCAATTTAAGCAATGTTAGGGTAAATATTATTACCCAATCTAGTTTTCAAGAATTTGGTTACACTGATGAAAATGGAGTTGTAAATAATAATTATACCTCGTTTAGTAATGCAGTTGGTATTCCACAAGTTTTCTTTTATGATGCTTCAACAGGTATTGCCCTTACTCCATATTATGCTGATTGTGATAATGGAGCAATTATAGAAGCTAATTTGCCAATTAATAACTATAAAATTTTTATAGATGCAATTGATTACAGCAGCAACTCTAAAATGTATTACAATATTAAAAGAGTAGTAAATTTAAAACCAAATTTCTTTGAACCAAGCGGAACTGAATTTAAATTAATTTTTAAAGACAATATGCTCAATGGGAGATTCTTTTTATTTAACAATGAAGTGAACAGTTGCGGTTTTGCAAATGTTGAAGTTAGCTCGCCTAATATTCCTTTAAACAGAGGGTTTTACGGTAAATTTAATTTAGCACATCCACAATATGATGTTACCTACGATTTAGATTATTCAAAGCAATTAAATTCATACAGAGTTCCTGCTTTTGCAAATAATAATACTAGTATTAAAGTTAGTTTAAATCATCCAACGAACTTATGTAGGAACAATTCTATTTTATTTAATGATGAAATATTAAATACACCTTTGTGTAACTTTACCACTGCCCCATTAAATGTAAGCATTAATTATAATCCCACTGATTTTTTAAGTACCATAAACGATTTTAAGGCAATAACTGCAAATGCTAAAATTGTTTGTCCTTCGGGTAATTTTATTTTCCCACCAACCATTGATTTGTACTTATATCAATTAGGTTGCAATAGCGAAACAAGTATTCGATTTGAAAATGGTACTTATAACAGTCCTTCGTTAATTGAAGATAAAAAAACATATATATTAAGATATGATAAAGTATCTCAAAATGGTTTACCAACTAGAATTTACGATACTTTGTATTTTGACTCTGATGTGCCAGAGAAGATAATTAAAGACGATAAAACAGGCTATTGGGAAGGAACATTAACTTACAATAATACAAGTGGTTTTGAAATTGATGTTTTATTCGACAATAGAAAATTAAGGTACAACATTCCAAACTGTAAATAAAAATAATACCATTTTGAATTTTTATAAATTGCTTCTTAAATGAAACTAATCAAAGAAATAAAATCATTAGTTTATAAAGCAAAAAAAAATTACAGAAATGTAGTTTTAAAACGAAAAATTAATAATTTTTATAATTCGAATAATTCTAAAATTAAAGACTTAGAACTATTATCATCACTTAAATATTATTCCAATAACGAGTTATCGGTATTTCCATATTTGTTTAAAAACGAATACAGTAAACTTGAATTTACAGTTACCAATGAAAATGGATTTAACTATATATTGTTTAATGGATACAAAATGTATTTTAAACAAAATTGGTCTGTTTTAAGCTGCAAAAGTTATATTAAAACATTATTGGTTGAACAAGATGCTAGATCACCTCATTGTTATTGTACAGATAATTTTTATGTAAATAACGATGAAACATTGCTAGATATTGGGGCAGCAGAAGGAAATTTTTCATTACTATCAATTAATAAAGCCAAAGAAATTTATTTATTTGAATATAACATTGATTGGTATAAAGCTTTAGAAAAAACATTTGACCCTTTTACTGAAAAAGTAAAACTTTTTAATAAAAAGGTAGATAGTAAAACAGCTTCCAATTCAATAAAGCTAGATGATTTACCAGAGTTATATACCAAAAAACTATTTATTAAAATGGATGTAGAAGGAAGCGAAAGGGCCATTTTTAAAGGTATGGAAAAACTGCTTACCACAAATAAAAACATTAGAATAGCTGTTTGTACCTATCATGGATATAACGATGCAGTTGAATTTGAAAACTACTTTAAACATCTGGGTTTTAAAACAGAGTTTTCTAGTGGTTATATGCTTTATTATTTTGCTAAAGATTTAAAACCACCTTATTTAAGAAAAGGCGTTTTAAGGGTTTGGAGATAAGAAAATAAACTAATATAAATGGTTTCACTACTATCTGTAGTATGCAGCCTGGCAATAGCGGGGGTACTACGGTTTTAAAATGAATAAGAGTTTGTAACTTTGACTAATTTACCTAAAACACTGTAGCCAAAACCAAAGCGGTTTGTTATATAAAAAAATGCTAAAGGACAACCATAAGTAATGGGTAGGGGATGAACAAAATGTTACTAACCAATAGTTAATATTTTTTTGACATTATCAATTTTCAGAAAACTGCTTATTTTAATATATTATAGGGTCTTGACTTGTATGCCTTATTCTAAGAATTAGAATATGGGATTCAGTAATTTTGTAAGTAATTCGATAACTGAAAACAGTAAGAGATCTATAACTACCATCATTGTCAATTTTAAACCTATCTATTTCATAAATTCCAGCATTTACTTTTAGAACAGCTATATTTTCCATTATGGCTTTTTTTACTATATCTGCACCTTGAGGCGACTCTTGTTTTATATATTGTATTGCTTGTCTAAAATAAAGTTTTGCTTCATCATCCCATAGTATGATTCTTACTTTTTTATCTACCATTCTTTACTTTCTAAGTCAAGGTCTTCATGAGATGTGAACTTACCACTATTCATTCTAACCTCAGCTGCATTTAATTCATTGTTATATTGAATAACTGAAATACCATCATTTATTTTAGTAGATTTTTTGAAAACAGCAACCAATTGTTCTAAAAGATTTTCATCATTTGTACTTAACATTTTATTTATCAATTCGTATTTTATTACTTCAATATTCATATGCTAAATTTTTATACAAATATAATTATATTTATGGTTCAAATCCCAAATATTGAATAACGTAAAATAGTTCAATATTTTATATATTACAAAGCATATTTTTTTATAATACAATTATTGGTTAATTTGAATTACAAAATGTACTCAACCAATTTTCATTTTTACTCCCGATACATCGGGACTAAAAACTACCTTTATGGCAATCCTGTAAAGGGTTTACAAGGTTGTGGGGTGGGTTACCGTTTCAGATTTGATGGAAACAAATGTCGAACCCCAAGAATTCAAGAACTTTTACGCCAAACATTGAGCATTGACAAGGATTTTAAGGAGCAAAAAAAACAACTCTCAAAAAAATTGGAGTTGTCTTGTGTGGTGGAGGATACCGTCCCGATTTATCTGGAGAACCGACCACCTTCCCGACATTTTAATGTCGGAACGCTCTAGCTAATTGAACTAATAAGTTTTTCAATATATTTTCTACTTTTCTTACTTTTTATTTCTTTTTCTCTATTCATCGCTTCACTTCTGCTATTGAACATTTCTTCATAAACTAATATCCAATCATTTGCCTTTTTGGTAGATTTACTGCGCGATGAATTGTGTTGTTCTAGCCTAACTTCTATATTTTGTGTTTGACCGACATAATATTGATTAATTGATTTTGAATAAAGTATGTAAACGTAAAAAACTTCCATTATAAAAAAAAAGCGACCTTAAGTCGCTTTGTGGAGGATATCGTCCCGATTTATCGGGAGAACCGACCACCTTCCCGACATTTTTAATGTCGGGACGCTCTAGCCAATAGAACTAATAAGTTTTTCAATATATTTTCTACTTTTCTTACTTTTTATTTCTTTTT
>JBAXCN010000119.1:0-5588 GCA_037141455.1 Bacteroidota bacterium | reverse complement strand
ATGTCTCGACTCCGCTCGACATGACCTTTGATTTCGCTCGACATGACCTTTGAATTCGCTTTATATGACCTAAACTAGGTCCAATAACACAGTCAGTTGGAGCGTATTAGAGAACTGTTGGCTATGTCTCGACTACGGTTGTTATTGTCATTATCAACAAATTGTATTTGCAAAGTTAAAGGACGCCAATATTGGCTGAATAGTATAAATATTTGTAAGGATTGATTCGTAACTAGAAATGATGATTCTTTTTGATATTTATTGTTTGCTTAATATATATAAATAAGAAAGGAGCACTCATTGCTCATTTTTTTCAAAACTATTTCAATTATCAAAATTTGATAAAATAAAAGAGGTTGTTCTTTTGGGACAACCTCTTTAAAATATTAAATTAAAATTTTAAAATATTCCTACCAAATATCTACTCGGTTAGCATCATTTATATACATTTCATCGCCTTCTTTTACATCGAAAGCATTGTAAAAATTAGGCATATTACTTAATGGTCCTTTAACCCTAAACTCGCCTGGAGAGTGGGTGTCGGTTAATATCAATTGGCGCATGGCTTCAGGGCGTGCATTGTTTTTCCATAATTGAGCAAAGCCAATAAAAAATCTCTGTTCAGGTGTATAGCCATTTTTAGTTATATTTTCGGTAGGGTTTTGTTTTAGGTACAATTTAAATGCATCAAAAGCTATGCTTAGTCCACCTAAGTCTGCAATGTTTTCGCCCAAGGTTAATTTGCCATTTACATACAAACTATCGGCTACTTTGTATTTATTAAATTGTTCCACCAATACATTTGTTCTGGCATCAAATTGTTTTCTATCGTTTTCTGTCCACCAGCTATTTAAGTTTCCTTTCGAGTCGTATTTACTTCCATTGTCATCAAAACCATGTGTAATTTCATGGCCGATAACCGCACCTATTGCACCATAATTTAAGGCAGGGTCAGCTTTTTCGCTAAAAAACGGAGCTTGCAATATGGCAGCAGGAAACACTATTTCGTTATTAATAGGGTTGTAGTAGGCATTCACCGTTTGTGGCAACATTCCCCACTTATTTTTATCAATGGGTTTGCCCAATTTTGTTATCATTTCATTGTAATCAAATTCATTGGCAGCAGCTACATTTTCAAAATAACTGGCGTTAGTTATTTTTAATGATTTAAAATCAGTCCATTTATTAGGGTAACCAAATTTTGGAGTAATAGTATACAATTTTTCAATAGCTTTAGTTTTGGTTTCGTTACTCATCCAAGCCAAGTTTTTAACACGCTCTTCAAATGCATTCGATATATTTTTAACCATTGTATTTACTTGCACTTTTGCATTTGGACTAAAAGTTTGTTTTACAAAAAGTTGGCCTAACATTTCGCCTACGCTGGCATTACAAGCAGCATTGGCTCTTTTCCAAAGAGGCTTTTGTTCCTTGGTTCCACTTAAAACTGTTGCATAAAAACTAAATTTTAGTTGTTCTAATTCTGGAGAATACATGGATAAAGTACTATTCATAAAACTCCAGCTTAAGTAAGTTTTCCAATCATCAATACTGTTACCATTAACTATACCGTTTAAGTTTCTAAAAAATTCTGGTTGGCTTACAATTAACTCGTTAAACGGACCAATAAGTGTTCGGTCTGTATAGGTTCTTAAGGGTAATAAAACAAATTCGTTATAAAAATCTTCTGACTTATACTTGTTATATTGTTTATCTGGATCTCTTCTTTCAAGTCTATTCATGCTTCCTTGAGCCAATTCTGTTTCTAACTTTAAAATTAACTTTGCATTTGATTCAGCGTTTTGATTACCGAAAGCTTTCAATACTTTGGTTATATAATTTAAATATTCATTTCTAATTTGAACTGATTTTTCATCGGTTTTAAAATAAAAATCTTTATCGGGTAAGCCAATACCACCTTGAGAAAAATAAGGAATATACACTTGGCTATTTTTAGCATCTTGCGAAACACCAAACCTAAACATTACCGAAATTCCTTTACGGTGCATTTCGGCAATTACTTCAAAAAGTTGGTGAATATTTATAATGCTATTAATTCTATTTAAATAAGGTTTTGATGGATTAATTCCATCTTTTTTTCTTTTTGTAGTATCAATAAATGTTTTATAAAAAGTGGCAATTTTGTTTTCAATTGTATTTGGAGTTTGTGGTGTTTTTGCCAATTTTTCAACTATATCTCTCAACACTTTTTCGTTGCGTTCCGCGACCAAATTAAAGTTTCCCCAACGACTTTCGGTACTAGGTACAGGATTGTTTTTTAACCAAGTTCCATTGGCATATCTATAAAAATCGTTTGTTGGCGAAACCAATAAGTCCATCGATGACACATCGACAGCTGATTTGTTCTGCGGAATTTCTTTCTTTTTTACATTGTTTGTTTTTTGTTGTGCAAACAATTGTATTGAAATAAATGTAGTTGTTAAAATAATGTAATGTTTAAATTTCATAAAATTATATAGTAAATAAAAAACGAAAATATAATTTTGAATTTAAAAATGAGTATAAATATTTTAAATGGAAATAACCAATTAATAAACAACTCTCTCCATCATTTTATCCGGACTTTTTAAAGCAGTGAAGCCAAATTTTTTATATAAATAACCTGCATCTGTTGTGGCCAAACGCCATATTTTTATATTTTGTAGTAATTCGCATTTTAATATAAAATCCATTAGTTGGTTTGCATACCCTTGTTTTTGAAATTCTTCCGCAATAAATACATCCATTAAATAAGCAAAAGCTACGTAATCAGTAACTACACGAGCATAACCAATTTGATGGTTATTTAAGTAAATGCCAAAGTTTAACGAATTATCTATACAAGTTTGAACTTCCACTAAAGTTCTGCCTTTAGCCCAATAAGTATTGCTTATAAACGCATGGATAAAGTTTATTTCCAATTGGTTTTTATCGGTGGAGAGGGTGAGGGTGTTCATAAAAAAGTGTTACGCCAAACTTTTAAAATAATTCCTAGTCAATACTTTTTTCAATTCTCGAACTATAATTTCATGCGAAATGACTTGAGTAATTTCTTTGTTTTGACTAGCATTTTTCGCCAATTGAATATTCCGTTCCGATAGGTCAATTCTGTATAAAATGGATTGCAATTTACTTTTATCATTATTAAGTAATTTGGTTATTTCAACACTCAGTTGATTCATCAATTGTTCGTAAGCCGTTTCTGTATTTCCATCAAAATTTATTTCAATGCTGTACATCCCAAAATCCTTTTGAATCTGAGCAATAGTTTCGTGAATAATGGTTTCTTTATTTAAAAGTTGCGCAATATTTTGATGGGTAATTTCAGGTAAATTCATGGTTTAAAATTATTCAGCGTAATACACACGCTTTACACGTTGAGAAATAGAAGTAAGTATTTCGTAAGGAATGGTTCCCAATTTTTCAGCCAAAATTTCAAGGCTTAACTCACCGCCAAATACTATTACTTCATCGCCTTCTTGGCAATTAATTTCTGTAACATCTATCATGGTCATGTCCATACAAATGCTGCCAATAATTGGCGCTTGCTTTCCATTTACCAACATATAACCATTGCCATTACCTAATTTTCTATCCAAACCATCAGCATAACCAATGGCTACAATCGCTATTCTTGAAGGCTTATTAACCTTGCCTCTTCGGCCATAACCAATGCTTTCCTCCACACTAATATTTCTAATTTGTGAAATCACCGTTTTTAAAGTTCCAATGGCTTGTAGTTGTTTTTGAACTTCCAAAGCTGGATCAATTCCATACAAACCAATTCCTAATCGTACCATATCAAACTGTGCATTTTTAAACCTAACTATTCCGCTACTATTTAAAATATGCCTTAAAATTTTATAAGGAAATTCACTGGTTATTTTCTGAGAAAATGTATCAAATTTCGTAATTTGGTTTTGTGTAAACGCATCGTGTTCATGCGCTTCGCTTGCTGCCAAGTGCGATAAAATACTTTTTATTTGAATATGGTTATTTTGTGCTAAAATATTTAATAAATCTGGCAATTGTGGTTCATCAAAACCCAAACGTTTCATGCCTGAATCTAATTCAATATGAATTCCAATTTCTTGTCCGTTGATGGCTTTTACTAAATCGTTTAAAATACTTAAATTATAAATGGCTGGTTCTAGGTTATATTTTACAATCAAATCAAAACTCGATTTTTCAGGATTCATTACCATAATAGGTGTTTTAATTCCTGCTTTGCGCAGCACCACACCTTCATCTGCATAGGCCACCGCAAAATAATCCACTTGGTTAAACGCCAATGTTTTTGCTATTTCATAACTTCCCGTTCCGTAACTAAAAGCTTTTACCATGGCCATAATTTTGGTTTTTGGTTCAACCAATTTTCTGTACACATTAAAGTTATTGGTCAGTGCATTTAGGTTGATTTCAAACACCGTTTCATGCACTCTTTTTTCTAATAATGCATTTATTTTTTCAAACTCAAATTGCCTAGCACCTTTCAATAAAATAATTTCATTTTCAAAAGTTAAACTGCTGAAAGCATCAATAAAATCTTGGGTGTTGTTGTAAAATTGTGTGTTTACTTGAAATAATTCTTTATGCTTTTCAAACATGTTTCCAATGCTAATTAGCTTAGTAATTTGATTGACTTTTATCAACTCATTGATTTGAGTACATAAATCTAAATCAGTCAAACCACTTTGAAAAATATCGGAAATAATCAATGTTTTATTCAATCCATTTCCTTGATGCAATAAAAAGTTTAAAGCAATTTTCAAACTGTCAATATCGTTGCTATAACTATCGTTTATTACTATACAATTATTATTAGCTTCCTTTAATTGCAATCGCATTTCAACAGCTTGCAGGTTTTTAAATTCAGCTAAAACGGTTTCAAAATTAAGAGGAAATAATTGCAACTCATGCACCATTAATACAAATGCCAAACAGCTACATGCATTCCAAATACTGGCTTCATCAGTAAATGGAATAACTATTTTATAATGATTATATGTTATTTCACATTGTACATTTTGAACTTGAACAAAAAATTGGAAATGTGCATTTTCACCTGCTTTACTCCAAGAAAATAAATTGATAGGATTTTGAGAAGCAAAATCTTCAATAGCTGTTTTCACTACACTTTGATCAACACAATAAACCAATTCTTTTACGTGAATAAATAATTGCAATTTTTCGTTTAACTTTTCATCATCGTTGACAAAACCTTCGCTATGTGCATGGCCCAAATAATTAAACAAACTAATTGTTGGATTGATGATTTGGGCAAGAGTTTGCATTTCGTTTGATTCCGAAATTCCAGCTTCAAAAACCCCTAATTGATGTTGATTATTTAATTGCCAAACGCTTAATGGAACTCCTACTTGCGAGTTATAACTTTTAGGGTTTTTACAAATATTTAGTTGATGATTCAACAATTGATAAAGCCATTCTTTAACAATTGTTTTTCCATTGCTACCCGTAATTCCAATAATAGGAATATGAAATAAATTACGGTGATGGGTACTTAGTTTTTGTAATGCAATTTGTGTGTTTTCAACCAATATAATATTTGCATTTTCAAAATTTGAAAC
>JBAXCN010000118.1:0-5708 GCA_037141455.1 Bacteroidota bacterium | reverse complement strand
TAAGAGTAATTTTCAGCAGCTAAAGCATCTATTGCAGTTGCTTTTAAGCAACTGAAAATAGTAAATAAAACAAATTGGCTTTAGCCAAATAAATAAAAAAATATGAGTTGGGTAAGAGTATACATGCACATGGTATTTTCTACTAAAAATAGGGAACCATTTTTAAATTCATCTGAATTAAGAAGAAATGTTTTTGAGCATATTAAAAATAATGCAGAAGAAAAAGGAATTTGGCTTGACTGCATAAATGGTTATCAAGAACATGCCCATTGCCTTATTTCACTTGGAAAAGAACAAACCATAAGTAAAGTTGCTCAGCTAATAAAAGGCGAATCTTCTTATTGGATAAATCAACATAATCTTACTTCTGAAAAATTTGTTTGGCAAGATGATTATTGGATTGTAGGAGTAAGCGAAAGCCATCTTGAATCAGTAAGAAAATATATCCATAATCAAGAAATTCATCACTCTAATCAATCATTTGAAAGTGAAATAAATAATTTTATGGAAAAATATGGCTGGAGTTTTTTAAAAGAGAAATAATACTAAATTATAAATATGGAAACAAAAACATGTGCCAGTTGTGGCGAAGTAATTAAAGGTAGAATTGACAAAAAGTTTTGTGATGATGCCTGCCGAAGTAATTACAATAACAAACTAAATAGCGATAGCAGTGCGTTAATGAAAACCATTAATAATGTATTGCGTAAAAACCGAAGAGTTTTAGAAAGTTTGATTCCGGTAGAAGAAGGAAAAACAAAAGTTTCCTTAAAAAAGTTGCAAGAGTTGGGTTACAATTTCAGTTATCAAACGCATACTTACACTACCAAAGCGGGAGCAACTTATGTGTTTTGTTACGAGTATGGTTATTTGCCTTTAGAAGGAAATATGTATATGTTGGTTAAAAGGTTGGAGAGTTGATATTATACTATTTAGTCTCACTTTCCATCTTAATCATCATGGCTTGAATTTGTTTCATGGTAGCTTCCATTCCATTCGGGCTTCCATCTAAGAAAATAACATTTCCTTTTCCATATTCAGCAAAGTTCTTAACCGCTTCAGTCCACATACTGAATAAAATTACATTGGTATCTAAGTTTGCTTGCTTCATTTCTTCGGCAGCGTTAGACATACCTTTGGCAACTGCTTGGCGGAATAAAGCTACTCCTTCTCCACGCAATAAAGCCGCTTGTTTTTCTGCCTCAGCCGATATTTTAATGGCATTGCCTTCTGCTTCGGCAGCTTTAGTTTTGGTAATCAATAAAGCTTGTCCTTCGTTTTCGGCAGCAGCTTTTAAATTGTTTGATGCTACTACCTTGCTCATACTTTCAATAATGGCTTGGTCAAATGTGATGTCGTTGATTTGAAGGTCTTGCAAATGATAACCCCAAGTAGAAAGCGTATGGTCAATTTGATCTTTCACAAAATCGACAATTTCTTTGCGAGAAGCCAACACTTCAGCTTGTTTTTTAGAAGCCACAAACGCACGAATACTTCCTTCAATGGTGCGAATTAAAGCTTGCATCAAATCTTTTTCACTAAAAAATTTAAATGCTACACGCTGAATGGTTTCATCTTCTTGATCCATTACACTGAATAATAACATAGATTTAAAATACACATTGGCTTGATCAATAGTTACTGCTTGAAACTCTAATTCCACCGAACGGTTTTGAATAGAAATGCGTTTATAAACTTGCTCTATTAAAGGAATTTTAACATTTAAACCCGGTTGCATAATGCGTTTGTATTTACCAAAAATAGTAATTACAGCTACTGTTCCTTGTTGAACTGTTTGTAATGCAGTAAGTATTAAAAAAACTATTACTGTTGTGATTATGATTATTGTGTACATTTTTTTGAATATTTTTATTCAATATTACTATAATTTATTAATTTAAAGGTTGGGTTTTTAAATTTAATGATAAATTATTTTTGTTTTATAAAACAAATAAAAAAAAATGAAGTTTAAAAAGGAAATAAACCTTTAATCAAAAAAAGTGTAATTTAAAAACAATCAGTATATTTATAATATTAAAAGTGCTTACTATTGCACCGCAAAATTTATTAACCCAATGAAATTTTTACTTAAATCAATTTTTACTTTTTCAACATTTTTACTTTTTTTCCCTTGTTATATTCATGCCCAACAACCCAACAAATCTGTTTTAAGTGGATATGTGCGCGATTCAAAAACTGGTGAAGAACTAATAGGTGTTACAGTTTTTATAAAGGAAAACGGAAAAGGAACTGTTACAAATGAATATGGATATTATTCTATAACTTTATTGCCAAACACTTATACTGTTACAATTAAATATGTAGGATACAATACCATCAGTCAAAGTGTAAATTTAACTACTAGTTTAAAGACTAATTTTGAATTAGTGCCACTTACTAAAGAGTTAAAAACAATAAACGTAGTTGGAGAGAGAAAAGATGAAAATATAAAAACTACCGAAATGTCAACCAACAAGTTGGATATGAAAACCATTACTAAAATTCCAGCATTATTAGGCGAAATTGATTTAATAAAAAGTATTCAATTATTACCTGGAGTTAGTACTGTTGGAGAAGGCGCATCAGGCTTTAATGTTCGTGGTGGCAGTATTGATCAAAATTTAATATTATTAGATGAAGCTCCAGTTTATAACTCATCGCATTTATTTGGTTTCTTTTCAGTTTTTAATCCTGATGCGGTAAAAGATGTAAAGCTTTTTAAAGGTGGAATTAATGCTAAGTATGGAGGTCGTTTGGCATCAATTTTAGATGTAAGATTAAAAGAAGGAAATAAAAAGCAATTTGCAGCACAAGGTGGAGTTGGAATAATATTTTCGAGATTAACACTAGAAGGACCAATTAAAAAAGGAAAAGGATCTTACATAATAGCTGGTAGAAGAAGTTATGGCGATGTGTTAGCAGCTCCTTTTTTAGCCGGAAACAAAGATTTTGATGGGCTACAATTATACTTTTACGATTTGACTTTAAAAGCAAATTACAGTTTAGGAAAAAGAGATAAAGTTTTTTTATCAGGTTACATGGGTAGAGATGTTTTTGGTGTTGCTTCTTTTGGTTTCAATTGGGGAAACCAAACTTTAACTGCAAGGTGGAACCACGAAATTGCCAATAAATTATTTAGTAATACTACAGCATTTTATAGTAATTACGATTATGGAATTGGAACTGAGGAAATTGGAACAAGAGAAGGGTTTAAATGGACTTCTAGAATAATAAATTATAGTTTAAAGCAAGATTTTACGTGGTATCCAAATACTAAAAATACTGTGAATTTTGGTGGTCAAACGTTATACTATCAGTTCAAACCAGGAAATGCAAGTTTTGTAAGTGGAGGTGTTAAACAATCAATTGATTTACCTTTTAAATACTCACTCGAAAATGCATTGTATGTATCCAATGACCAAATAATTAGTAGCAGATTTTCATTAAATTACGGATTAAGGTTTTCTACTTTTCATTATTTAGGCAATGGTGAAAAACGATTTTACAGCGATGAATATACTGATTTTGGAAGAAAATTAATTGCTACCGAAAAATACGATGACTTTGAATCGATGCAAAACTACTATAACTTCGAACCTAGGTTTGCAGCTAAATATGAGTTAAACTCAAGTAGTAGTTTAAAAGCAAGTTACATGCGCACTTCTCAATACATTCACTTAGTTTCTAATACTGCAGCATCTATTCCGCTCGATGTATGGACACCAAGTACCAATAATATTAAACCACAAATAAGCGACCAAGTAGCCATAGGTTATTTTAAAAACTTTAAAAATACCAAAAATGAGTTTGAATTATCAGTGGAGACTTATTACAAAACCATGGAAAACCAAATTGACTACATTGACGGTGCCGATTTATTGTTGAATCCAAATATAGAAGCCCAACTTTTAACGGGTAAAGGACGTGCTTATGGATTGGAGTTTTTTGTGAAAAAGAATTCTGGAAAACTAACCGGTTTTGTTAGTTATACCTTAGCAAGAACCGAACGCCAAGTAGAAAGGGTAAATAATAACGATTGGTACCCTACTCGATTTGACAAATTGCATAATTTAAATTTAGTAGTAAGTTACGATTTAAATAAACGTTGGACATTAAATAGCAATGTAGTTTATGGAAGTGGAACACCTGTAAACTTGCCAACCAATAAATTTATTTTTGAAGGATTAGGTGTACCTCATAATCCAAATGCACCAAGAAATAATATCAGAATTCCTGATTTTTTTAGGGTTGATTTAACGGCATCGGTAAAAAGCAAAGACTGGGTACAACCAGCTGCTTTGCCTACCAATTTCTTTAAAAAATTGAAATATACTTACGAGTGGGAAATAATTTTTGGAGTATATAATTTACTTGGTCGAAAAAATGCATTTGCGGTTTACCCAAGAGTTGATAATAAAACTACAGGCACTGCCGAAATGGTTCAGTTTTCATTATTTGCAGTACCTATTCCTGCATTTACTTATAATTTCAAGTTTTAATTTTTAATTACAATTTTATGAAAATAGATAATAAAATATATTTTATAGTTTTTCTTACTTTAATTTTTACTTCGTGTGTTGAAAAACTTGACCTAGATGCCGGGCAAGGAGAAAGCCAATATGTAGTAGAGGGAACAATTGTTTACGACCCTTTAGATCCTAATAAATTAATTAAAGATACCATAAAAATTTCGAAATCGATTGGATATTTAGATAATGGAAAAGCACCTTTTGTAAATGACGCTACAGTTTTAATTATTGATTCTACAGCAGGTTCGTTTTTTGTAGATACTTGCGTTTTTAAAGGAAATGGTAATTATATTCCAACTAAATTAATTCCTCAGCCTAACCATTCGTATTTAATGCTTATTAGGTTTTCAAATGGCGATACAGTCATTTCATTTTCTAAAATTAACAGACCGTGTTTTTTTCCTAACGACAGTTTGTATACTACTGTTTTAAACAATGAAAGTTTAGGACGAAATGGACCTGGTGGATCATTAAAATCTGGTTGGGGTTATGTAGAACTAAGAGCAACCGACCCAGCAGGTTTAGGCGATAGTTATAAATTAAAATTTTCGGTAAAAAGAAACCCTGTAAATACCAATCCATATTTTACCGAAAGTAATGGCTTTACTGGTTGGAGTTATTACAACAGAATTGATAATTTAACTTTGGTTAGCGAATCAACCAATGGCGATAATTCGCCTAATGCAAATTTACCACAAGAAGCTCCTTTTAATTTCCCAGTTGCTAGGGCTATAAATGTGGTGGAGGATGATATTTCATTAAGGCCAGCCTATTATCCTGGCGATTCAATAAAAGTAGAAGTTTATAGCATAACACGTGAAAATTTATTTTTTTATGTGAGATTAAAAACAGAATTAACCAATGGAACTGGTGGCGGATTTTCAGGTTTATTTGCTACTCCTGTATCAAATATTCCATCAAATATTTTTGCCTATGGCAATTCAAAAATTAAAGTTTTAGGTTGGTTTGGTGCAGCGCATAAAATAACAGCTACCACCAAAATGACTGATTTTGATTTTAATAAAAAATAATTAATTCAATATATTAAACCAAAAAGGCAACTGAAAAGTTGCTTTTTTCGTTTTAATCCATAGTTGGTAAAAACATTCTATTCGTCCTCTCCCGCAATTTCATCCTTTACAGCCATTTCTTATCTTTAAATTTAAATTCATTTTATTG
>JBAXCN010000117.1:0-5741 GCA_037141455.1 Bacteroidota bacterium | reverse complement strand
CTCACCAACCTTTTTTATGTATAATTTGAAAGAACAAAAATAAATTAACTATAACTTATGTTTTCTATGTTTCTATGTGGTTTAAATTTGTTCAAGTTGTACAAGGTTGGTGTCCTCACCAACCTTTTTTGAGTATGATTTGTGAGAACAAAAATAAATCAACAAAAACCTATGTTATCTATGTTTCAATATGGTTCAAATTTATTCAAGTTGTCTAAGGTTGGTGTCCTCACCAACCTTTTTTATGTATAATTTGAAAGAACAAAAATAAATTAACTATAACCTATGTTTTCTATGTTTCTATGTGGTTTAAATTGCATCATCACCAACTTCCTCACCAACCTTTTTTTACTCCAAACCTAACATTTTTTTAAACTTAAAATGAATTTCAGTATTTTCATAAATACCACCAAACATTTCAGCTCCAGGGCCAAAAGCAAAAACCGGAACCATTATGCCTGAATGTCCTCCAGTTGAATAATGAATTTTAAATCCTTTTTTATTGTCTTTGTTTTCAAGCAATGTCAACCCTCCGGTTTCGTGGTCTGCGGTAACTACTACTAAAACATCCCCTTGCTTTTCGGCATAATCTAAAACGGCATTCATGGTTTCATTCAAATCATACAATTCGGTTTTCATGTAATTATAATCATTATCGTGTCCACCCCAATCTATTTGGCTACCTTCAATCATTACCATGTATCCGTTTTTGTTTTTGTTTAATTGTTCAATTGCGTGAAGGGAAGCTTTTTTTAGAAAATCGTTCCTACCTTCTATTTTTTTTTTCATACCATCATAAGCCAAAGTATATACAAATTTTTGAGCATCAATAGGAGTGAAGTCATTGGTTGTATCAGTTTTAACCAAAAACCCATTTCGTTGTAATAACTCAGTTAAGTTCACTTTATCTTTTCTATCTGTTATGAACTTAGTCCCACCGCCAATGGCTATATCGCAATTGTTTTCCAATAAAAAATTGGCAATGTCATCTTGGCTTTTGCGCGAAGCAACATGAGCATAGAAACATGCAGGAGTGGCGTGAGTGATAGAAGAAGTGGCAACTACACCCGTAGCCATTTTCTTTTTCTTCATCATTTCAAATAAATTTGGACAAGGCAATGAGTCAACCCCAACACCAATAGCACCATTAAAAGTTTTTTTACCATTGGCAAAAACCGTTGCACCCGCTCCGCTATCGGTTACATAATTATCGGCCGATGAAGTTTTACTTAATCCTATTACATTAAAGCGCTCAAAAGCATTTTGTTCGCTTGTTTCACTCATGGCTCCGCTAATTTGCGCCAAGCCCATTCCATCGCCAATGATGAAAATAATTTTTTTAGTTTTCGTTTTTTTTTGTTTAAAAGAAAACGAGTAGGATGCTCCTAAAGCAAGCAATAACATTAGTATTACTCCAAAACTGAATACATTTTTTTTCAATTGTTTAAAAATTTAATTGGGTTCAAATATAATAGCCTTATTCAATTACTTATTCTTGCAGCGTAAATTAATTATTAAATTATGGCAATTAGACTATTTGTAACAGGCGGAACTTTTGATAAAGAGTACAATGAATTAACAGGACAATTATTCTTTAAAGATTCTCATATCAATGAAATTCTGAAATTGGGCCGCAGCCGATTAGATTTAAGTGTGCGCACATTGATGTTAATTGATAGTTTAGAAATGACTGATACGGATAGAAATATCATATTGGAAAGTTGCCAAAGTTGCGATGAAAATAAAATAGTTATTACCCACGGAACTGATACCATGACCGAAACAGCTAAATATTTAGCTGGTAAAATTCCGAACAAAACAGTAGTCATTACTGGTGCCATGATTCCATATAAATTTGGTTCAAGCGATGGATTATTTAACCTTGGAAGCGCTTTGGCTTTTGTACAAAGCTTACCTGCCGGAATTTATATTGCCATGAATGGCCGTTACTACGATTGGAATAATTGCAAAAAGAACAAACAAACTGGCTTTTTTGAGGAATTGGGTTAGGTTGGTTGATTGGTTAATTTGTTAATAAGTTGATTAAGTGATTTGTGGGTAGAGGATTTAGTCAATAATCACTATGGATTGAATCTAATAGAGCAGCTAATTCACCGTCTGTTAAATTGTCTTTTTCAGATTTATCGTAAATAGAAAGCAAAAAAACGGTTTGTTCTGAAATAATAAAGTTAGTAATTATTCTTGCTCCACCAGATTTCCCTTTTCCTTTAGAAGCTATTGAAATTCTAATTTTATGACAGTTTTTGCCAATTAGCGTACCTTGTTCTGGGTTTAACTTAAGTTCATGAACTAACTCCAAAAGCTCACCTTTCAAAGATGGATATTTTTTAATTAGTTTTTTTGCTTGTTTTTCAAAAACAGCAATTGTTTTAACATTATAACTCATTTAAAAAATCTTCAGCATTTCTGGCTTTTTTCTTACCAACACGTATTAACTTCATTTCATCAACTGCTTCTTTTATTTCAGCTATAAGTTGCGCTTTTGCATCAGTAATCGGTTTTGCTTTTACATAAGAAATACTTCTTAAAACATCTAATAAAGAAGCCGCTTTATTATCAGGAATATCCAACAAAATTTTCATATTACAAATATATAAATTATTACCAAAAAAGTTTGAGTTTTTCAGGCTTAAATAATAATACCAAAACAAAAGCTCAATCATCATTCACAAATCATAAATCAAAAATCAAATATTATTTTTATTTTGCACCAAAAGAAGAGAAGTGTTAAATGATAGTTTTTAAATTTGGTGGAGCATCGGTAAAAGATGCAGAGGCAGTAAAAAATGTGGCAAAAGTATTAGGTAGTTATTCTGATGAAAAACTATTGGTTGTTATTTCAGCAATGGGTAAAACTACCAATATGCTTGAAAAATTGTTAGATTCTTATTTTAATAGTACTGATTCAAAACAATCGAATTTTGAAGATTTAAAAGAATTTCATTATAACATTATCAATCAATTATTGCCGCAAACTCAAAGTAATGCTTTTGACGATATTGAAAATTTGTTTATAGAATTAGAATGTTTGTTAGAGGCAGAGCCTGATAATTCATACGACTACCATTACGACCAAATAGTAAGTTATGGCGAAATATTTTCAACCAAAATTGTAAGTACATTTTTAAATGAAGCAGGAATTAAAAACCGTTGGATGGATGCTCAAAACTTTATAAGTACCGATAATACATACCGTGAAGGAAAGGTTAATTGGAGCTTAACAAATGAAAAAATAGCTAAAACATTAAGTCCAATTGTTCAAAAAAAGATGGTAATTACCCAAGGTTTTATTGGTCGCAATTCGGCTAACAGCACTGTAACATTGGGCAGAGAGGGTTCTGATTACAGCGCTTCAATATTTGCTTATTGCCTAGATGCAAAAAGTGTTACAATTTGGAAAGATGTTGCAGGTGTTATGAATGCCGACCCAAAACGTTTTGCAGAAGCGGTAAAAATTAAAGGTTTAAGCTATAACCGAGCCATTGAAATGGCCTTTTATGGCGCAACTGTTATTCACCCAAAAACCATTCAACCACTTTTAAATAAAGAAATTCCATTGTATGTAAAATCTTTTCTTAATCCTAATGATGAAGGAACTACAGTAGGGGTTTCAAAAGATGAAGAAGATAAAGTTTCGACTTATATTTTTAAACAAAATCAAATACTTATTTCTATAGCAAGCAAAGATTTTAGTTTTATTGTAGAAGAAAATTTGAGCAGTATTTTTTTATTATTTGCTAAAAATGGCATTAAAATAAATGTAATGCAAAACTCAGCTATAAGTTTTACTGTTTGTGTAGATTATAACGAAAGTAAATGCAACTTGCTGATTCAAGAATTGGAAGAAAACTACAAAGTAAAATCAAACTTAAATTTAGAGCTTTTAACTATTAGTAATTATGAAAATGCTGACATTAAAAAGTACTCTGAAAATAGAAAAATACTTTTAGAACAAAGAAATAGAAGTTCGTTGCAGGTAGTATTGGCTTAAAATATATAAAAGCAACCATATTAATTTAATGGTTGACTTTTGAATATATACAATTAACAATTACTTTTGGCAGGTAATTTGCAACCACAAAAATTAAATTAATAAATATGAAAAAAACCATTCTAATTTTATTGTGCTTTACAACATTATTTGTAAAAGCCCAAAAAAGTCAAATTGAATCAGCAGCGCTGTATTTTAACAATGCTGAAATGGAAGATGCTAAAAAATCGATTGATGCAGCTTTTGAACATCCTGACACCAAAGACAATGTAAAAATGCTTTATTTTAGAGCAGCTATTTACGACACAATTGCTACATCAAAAGATCCAAAAGTTAGGGCATTAGATATTGATGCGGCTGAAAAATGGGCATTAGCCGCTAAAAGAGGGTTGGAGCTTGATAAAAAAGATATATACAGATCAGAATTGGAGTATAATATTGTTAACGCAGCTTTTGCCTGCAACAGTGCAGCATACGAAGCAAGCCAAAGAGGAAATTATGCTAAAGTACAAAGTTATTATCAAATAGTAATTGATTTACTTCCTTTTGATAAAAATAATGACATGAAAGAAAATAATTTAACTGAAAAGTCAATCGTTTTTAATCAATTTTATTTTGCAAACAAAGAAAAAAATAATGCTGACCAGAAAAAATATTTAAAACGATTAATTGAGCTTGATTATAAAGACCACATGATATATGGTTACTTAACCAATATTTATTTAGAAGAAGGCGATACCGCAACAGCAATAACTTACCTTGAAAAAGGAAGGGAGTTATACCCAGAAAAAAAGGATTTAATAGGCCAAGAAATAAACTTATACATTGCTCAAAACAAATTAGATGTATTGTTACAAAAAGTAGAATTAGCCAACGAACAAAAGCCTGATGATGCTGATTTGGTGTATACAAGAGGTAACTTGTACGATAATTTTGGAAATAGCTACAAAGAAAAAATAAAAAAAGCAAGAGAAGATATAAAAGCTGCGTCAAAAAAAGCCAATTTAGAAAAAAATCCAACTGCAAAAAAACAATTAGAAACCAAAGTAAAAGAAATGAATGCTAACTTGAATGAAATTCAAAAAAAGCAAAACAGTTTTTTAACCAAAGCAGAGGCAGATTACTTTAAAGCCATTGATTTAAACCCTGATTTAATTGATGCATATTATAATTTAGGTGCTTTAACTAATAACAAAACAGCTGCAATTGCGGATATAATTAATAATATTGATGCCAAAACACAAGCAGAATATGATAAAAGATTTGCAGCCTTAAAAAAGGTTCAAGATAGTATTTACAGTGTAGCCATTGAACAGTTTTTAAAAGTAGAAGATATTGCAATGGCTAAATCAGAAAAAACTGCTGACGATAAAGTATTAAAATATACTTACTTAAAAGATGTTTATTTAAGTTTACAATTAATTTATGCAGGTAAAAACAATGAAGCAAAATCGAACGAGTACCGAGCTAAAAAAGAAGAGATGATAATGAAAATTAAAAAGAAATAATCTTTTAAAATAGAGAGGAAGCCAGTTATTTAAAAGTAACTGGCTTTTTATTTGTCTTATACTTTACTTAACATAATGTTAATTATAAGTAATTAAAAGTAGTTTGAGTATAGGTGATATAATCGATTAATTTATTGCTATCCTTTCTGATACAATTCTCAGCTATCGCAAGCGTCCGCTTGTGCTGTTTATTTACAAGCGTCCGCTTGTTTAAACAAACT
>JBAXCN010000116.1:0-5807 GCA_037141455.1 Bacteroidota bacterium | reverse complement strand
CAAGAATATACTGGCCAATTAAACATTGCCAAAAACAAAATTAAAGATATTTATTTTGGTGCAAATGTTACTAGTTTTAACAAAAATACTACTCAAAATGTAGAAGTTGGTTTAAAGAGTAAATTGATTGCTGAATTGAACAGTGGTAAAAGTTTAATGACTTTTTTGGGACATGGTTCACTTTCTATTTTAGATGTAGATTTTGGAAGTATTAACGATATGCAAAATACCAATAAATATACATTCTTTTATTTTAACGGATGTAATATTGGCAATGCCAACGATGCAGATCCGCTTGGAAGTGGAAATATTTATGGCAAAGATTTTTTAACCGCTGCCAATAAAGGCGCAATTGGTTGGTTGGCACACTCTAATTTTACTTTAACGGGTCCTTTGTACCAACAAATAAGTTTGTTTTATAAAAATTTAGGAACCAATTTGTATGGCAATTCAGTTGGAAAAATTATTCAACAAACCATTGCCGAATCAAGTGTTTCGGGTGGAGTTTACGAAGTATCACATGGGTTACAATTATTGTATCAAGGCGATCCTGCATTAAAAATTGGCAGTCCTTATTTTCCTGATTATAAAATTACTGATGCCGATATTTTTTTAACTGATAAAAACTTAACTGCGCAAGCCGATTCGTTTGAAATAAATGCCATTATTAAAAATATTGGAAAGGCAATAAACGATTCTATTTTAATAAAAATTGAACATACTGTTTCAGCAACTGGTAATAAAGTTATTTACGATAGTATTTATATGTCAGCTCCTTTTTATAGCGATACTTTAAAAGTAAAATTAAAAGGTTTAGGCAAAAATTGGGTAGGGGAGAATGTATTTAAAATTAACGTAGATTATTTAAACTTAAAAACAGAAGGAAATGAATTAAACAATGAAGCTGTTTTTAAAAAGTTTATTCCTGGCAGTGGCATCATTTCAATGTATCCATTAAATTACGAAATTGTTTCAACCGATTCGGTTGAATTTGTTATTCAAAACAACGATTTATTGGCTTTGAATAAAGAATACATTTTTGAAATTGACAATTCTGTTAATTTTAATAATTCCTCTATTTTTTACAGCAATTCAGGTGTTGTATTAGGTAACGATATTGCAAAATGGAAAATTAAATTACCCTCAAACGATACTATGGTTTACTATTGGAGGGCAAAAATAAATGCACCCGAAAACCAAGGAGGAACTTGGATTAATGCTTCATTTACAAAAATTACAAATGCACAATTTGGTTTTATGCAAAGTGAATTTAACCAATTTAACAATGTATCAGCATTTGATAAAATAGTTTTTGACTCAATAAAAAAGCAGATGGATTTTGTTGACAGCGAGTTGGTGCTTGGAATCCAAAACAAACGTTTTGACCATAGAAACATGGGTGTAATTGTTCCTTATCAATTAAATGAAGGAGTTGGTTCGTGTACAGGAAATAATGTTGTTGCCATGGTTTTTGAACCTTTTCAGGTAGATATTCCTTACGAAATTCCTGGCTATCCTTTTAACTGTGCATTTGTTCAAAACAACAAACAAAATAGAAGCCGTAGATATTATCCTTTTCCTACAAATACTTTTGCTGAATTGGCTGAATTAAGAAGATTTATAGACAGTATTCCATCTGGATATTATGTAGCCATGTTCTCGCGGTATGGAACAAATATTCAGGCTTGGGACCAAGCTACATTAAACAGTTTAAACAAATTTGGATTAACTAAAGTAAATCAAATAAAAAGTAAAAATACTGCTTGGGCTTTTATAAGTATGAAAGATGCAGCAATTGGTTTTGCTGCAGAAGATTCTATTAATAACGACTCATTAGGTGCATTGGTTGACATGGGTATGGTAAGTTTACCTCCAGCTGCCAATCAACCACAAGACACAAAATTATTAACCATAAATAAAGCTTTAATTACAAAATGGTACAAAGGCAGCATTACTTCAAAACCTTTTGGTCCAGCTAAAAACTGGAGCCAATTAAATTTTAAATTTATTGATAGAGAAGAATCAATAAACAGTAAATTTAATATTGATGTAATTGGGATAAATAATAATGGAAATGATACCATCCTTTATAAAAATATTACCAGTACAAATTTCGATTTAAGTGCTATAAATAATTTGAATATTTTGTACTTGAAATTAAAATTAAATATGGAAGACAGTGCTAAAAGAACGCCTCAAAATTTTGGTTATTGGCAGTTGTTGGCAACTCCAATTGCTGAGGCAAAACTTGCTCCTGAATTTGTATTTAGTTTAAATAAAAACCCAATTGAAGAAGGAGATAGTTTGATGTTTCAATTAGGCATTCAAAATATATCATCAGTGTTGTACGATAGTTCTAAGCTAAACATTAAAATAATTGATGACAATAGAATAATAAAATACCAACAAAATATTTTAATAAAATCCTTAAATCCAAAAGCTACATCATTTGTTAAAGCATCGCTTCCTACGCGTGGTTTAAATGGAAATAATTTAATTCAGTTTACGTTAAATTATGATAAAAAAGTAAATGAATTAACGTTCCTAAATAATTTTTTATCTACTAATTTTATTGTTAATAACGACAGAAGTAATCCATTTATAAACGTAACTTTTGATGGAGTAAATATTATGAATGGCGATATTGTTTCGGCCGCACCATTAATAAATATTAGCTCAATTGATAACAATAAATTTATTTTACAAAACGATACTTCCTTATTTAATTTAATGATAAGAAAACCGGGTAGTTTCGATTTTGAAAAAATAAATTTAAATAGCAATGAAATACAGTATTTTCCTGCAATTGATAATAAAAACAATGCTAAAATAATATTTAAACCTCAAAACTTAGTTGATGGAAAATATGCATTAAAAGTGCAAGCAATAGATGCTGTAGGTAACAAAGCTGGGGAAAACGATTATGAAATTGAATTTACTATTATTAACAAATCAACCATTTCAAATTTTTTCCCTTATCCAAATCCTGCTACTACCAATATTCGATTTGTGTTTACCTTAACAGGCAGCAAAGTTCCTGACGAATTATTGATTCGAATTTCGACAATAACAGGGAAAGTGGTTAAAGAAATTACAAAACAAGAGTTTGGAAATATTAAAATAGGAAATAACATAAGTGAATATGCTTGGGATGGAAACGATATGTATGGCGATAGATTGGCAAATGGAGTTTATTTATACCAAGTATTTACCCGCATTGAAAATAAAGCAATAGAAAATATTAAATCATTTAGTACTGAAAAATACTTTACTGATGGTGTTGGGAAAATTTATTTAATGCGATAAATTTTTTTAACAATTGCTAACCAATAAATACCAATTATGCCAGCCAAAAAAGTAAATGCCGTTTGAAATCCATGTATAATAAAAGTTAAACTCAAGGCAATTTCTTTGTCAATATTCATTTTAACTAAAGCATATGCTACTGCTGCGTGATATGCTCCCAAAGCACCACCCGGCAAAGGAATAGAACGAGCAACAGCTCCTATAAGCGATACTTGCAAAGCTTGTAATAAACTTAAATTTGATGTTTCAACAAACACAAAAAACCACAAGTAAGTCATAAGGAAATAATTGAACCAAATAAAAAATGAATGTGCTAAATATTTAATATTTGAAACTAATAACAGCATTTCTTTTAAATGATTCATTAAGGTAACAAACCAATTGAATTTTATTTTTTTATAAAATATAAAAAGTAAAATGATAAATATTGCTACACCAATAATTACGAACCAAATTTTATTATTATTAAATAATTGTGTTGGATTTATAATATTGGTTACAAGCTTTGAATCAAAGTAAAATTCTAAAAAAAGGAGTAAACAAATTAACAATCCTAAACAAATGATATCAGTTAATCTTTCAAAAAAAGTAGAAATTAAACTTTTTTGAATTGTTAAATTATCAGTTTTTTTCAGCACCAAACATTTTACTATTTCGCCACCGCGGGGAAAGAAAAAACTAACTAAATATCCTACTGCTACTGATGAAAAATTATTCATAAAAGGAATGCTTTCGTTAACTTTAGAAAGTATAATGCTCCATCTATTTATTCTTGATACATAAACTGCAACCGATGATAGAAAAACCCAAAATGCCATTGAATAATTTCCTTTTAATAAAATGGAATAAAATTTATTAAAATCAATGTTTTTAAAACAGTAATTAATTAAATAAATACTAGCTACAATAAATATTAGATATTGTAAATAAATAAAAAATTTAGACTTGAACATGAATTATTTTATTTGATAAACAAATAATTTTTTATCAATATTTGAAGTAATTAAAAACAAATTGTTATCGTTCATTAAATAACCAAAAGTATAATAATAATTGGCATTTAAAGGAAAGCTTTCTTCGGTTTTGTACTTTTTGTTTTCTAAATATAATTTACCTTTCAATGGGTCTAAATAACTAAAATAGGGAACATTATTTTTCACAATTATATCTAGTTGATAGTTTAAAGTATTGTTAAAGTTTTTACTGTACACTTCTTTCCCCATTGAATTATATATGCTTGTTGATGTATATTTTTTAACAATAAAATACATGTTTTTATCTAAATATACTTCGTTTGTAGGAATACTACTTATTGTATTTAAATTATAATTTTTACTAGGTAAAGTGGTATGGAATTCTTTAATTTTAAAAACGTTAGATGAATCAATAAAATAAAATTTTATTTTATTTGAATCAATCATTTCGTGTTTGATATATTTATATATAGTATTCGTATCTAACCCAAATGAGTTGAATTTTTTACCATTTAAAGTAAAGAAATTTAGCTTGCCTTTTTCATTTACTAAATAACTTATTAGTTCATTTCTAAATGTAAAAGTTTGTATATTTTGAATTGGATTTGGGTAATAATTTTTAGGATTCCAACCACTTAAAAGTCTTGCCTGTATATTGTAGCACCATATTTTGTAGTACTTACCTATTGCAAATATTTGATAAGTTTTATCGTTCAAATAATCATTTACTTGTATAGGAAATTTGGTTCCTGTAGGAATCCATAACGGATAACCTTGAAGATTTTTTCCGTTTTCATCTAACAAAAATATTTGTGTATTGGTATTAAATAAATATTGCGTTTTACCATTTTTAAAAGCATCTACTTCAACTATTGTACTAATAATTTTACCAAAAACAGGAACTTTAAAAAGTATTTTACTATCCATGTTTATTAAGTAAACTTGGTTAATTGCATCTTGAACCATTATACAGTTTTGGTTTAAAGCAGAGTTATAAACTATTTGAGGTTTACTATTTATTAAAGTATCTAAAGGTAATTCCCACAATAACTCTGTTTTCTTATTGACGTTTATATTAAAACTAATATATAAGTTAGTTATATAATTTTTATCGTTGGTAGCATTTACTTGAAAACTAATGAATTTTGCTTTGTTAAAATATCCAGCATTTTTTTTGTACAATTCTGTAATATCATTTTGCAAAAAACTTTCATTTTGTTGCGATAAATTAGAACTGTTAATTAAAAAATCAATATTAGTATTGCTATTAATTTTTGATAAATGATTGACGTAATCTAGATTTTTTACTAGAAGAGAGCTGCTTAATTGATTCAAATAAAATTCGTTCAATACTATTTTATTATTTGCAAGTATTAAGTAATCGTTATAAATAATTGTATAATCGGCTACTATTCCTAAAAACAAAGGACCCCATGTATAATCGAAATAGTTTTTTAAATTTATTTTGTAAAAATTTGGAGTATTATTTAGTAAAGTATCACTACTCAAAGTATCTTTTAAATCAAT
>JBAXCN010000115.1:0-6184 GCA_037141455.1 Bacteroidota bacterium | reverse complement strand
CAAAACTTTAATTTGCTTTGGTCGCCTGCAGCAACAATGGTTTATACTAAAAACAAAAATGTATTTAGGTTTTCATTGTCATCAGCTATTCGTAATCCTACTCTTACTGATCAATACTTTAATTTAAACGTAGGTAGGGCAACGCTTTTAGGCAACTTAAATGGCTACCAAAACTTGGTAGTAATTGATACTTTAATTGATATTTTTAATAACAACAACAGGTATTTACCAAACGGAGATGATAGATTGAAAACATCATCTTTCGACATTGATGCCATTAGGCCAGAAAAGTGTAGAACTGTAGAAGTTGGATACAGAGGAAATATAACCGAAAAACTTTTTGTAGATGCCAGTTATTACTACAGTTGGTACGAAGATTTTTTAGGATTTAAGATAGGCGCAAGGGTAGTTTGGGATTCATTAAATCCTTTCCCTACATCAGTAAATGCATTTAGGGTAACTACCAATTCAAAAGATATTGTTACAACCCAAGGTTTTACAATTGGTTTAAATTATTTTTATAAAAATTACCTAGGTTTTACTGGGAATTATAGTTGGAATAAACTTGACCGTGGTGGAAGTTTAGATCCAATTATTCCTGCTTTTAATACACCCGAACACAAATTTAATTTAGGAGTTAACGGAAGAGAAATTGCCTATTTAAAGAAAAAAGAAAAATGGGGTTATGGAGTAAATTACAAATGGCAACAAGGCTTTTTGTTTGAAGGTTCGCCACAATTTACTGGTTTTGTTCAAAGTTATGGCATGGTTGATGCGCAATGGAATAGTACAATTAGTAAAATTCATGCAGTTTTAAAAATTGGCGCTAGCAATTTATTAGATAATAAAGTTTTTCAGGTTTATGGTGGTCCATATGTTGGGCGTATGGCATATGCAAGCATTACATTTGAACTAAATAAATGGAAATAATGAAATGGAAAATTTGATTGTGCAAACGTTATAAAAAAGATTTTTTAATAAAAAAAAATTTAAAAAACGCGCTTTTATTTTTTATTTTTCTGCTTCATTTATTTTATAAAAAATAATAAATCTCAATATCAATAAGCATTTAAGCCACTTATATGTATAAATTGATGATTAATAATAATTTTATATGAATAATTTTATATAACGGTTTTGAAGACTTAAATTAGCGTACTTTTTATTAAGTAAAAAACAAAATGAAAGAAACAAAAAGTGCCCCCAAAAAAGCTGTAATTTTAAAAAACGAAGAAGATAAAGCCATGCCAACCCCAAGCACTGTAAATTTAAAAGAAGCCCTTCATAAATATTTTGGTTTTGAAGGTTTTAAAGACGAGCAAGAAGCCATTATTAAAACACTAATGAATGGCGATGATACTTTTGTAATTATGCCTACTGGTGGTGGAAAGTCACTTTGTTACCAGTTACCAGCATTAATAAAAGAAGGAACAGCCATAATTATTTCGCCATTGATAGCTTTAATGAAAAACCAAGTAGATGCCATTCGCTCGCTTGGAAGCGATAAGGTTGCTCACTTTTTAAACTCATCGTTAAATAAAACTGAAATAACTGCAGTAAAGCAAGATATAACTGACGGAAAAACAAAACTATTATACATCGCACCCGAAACGTTAAAGAAAGATGAAACAATTGATTTTTTAAAATCAATCAATATTTCGTTTGTAGCGGTTGATGAAGCGCATTGTATATCAGAATGGGGACACGATTTTAGACCTGAATACAGAAGAATAAAAGCAATGATTAAGGAAATTAAAGATGTTCCAGTTATGGCTTTAACAGCTACTGCTACCCCTAAAGTACAACAAGATATTCAAAAAAACCTTCAAATGTTGGATGCTACTGTATTTAAATCGTCTTTTAACAGAGATAATTTATATTACGAAGTTCGTTCAAAAGGGAAAAAGGGAGAAGCAATGAAAGACATTGTTTCGTATATTAAACAACGCATGAATAATAAATCGGGTATTATTTATTGTTTAAGCAGAAAAAAAGTAGAAGAAATTGCAAGTATTTTACAAGCAAATGGAATAAAAGCGTTGCCTTACCATGCAGGTTTAGATGCCAAAATGAGGGCTGACCATCAAGATAAGTTCATAATGGAAGATGCTGATGTAATTGTTGCAACCATTGCTTTTGGAATGGGAATTGATAAACCAGATGTTCGTTTTGTTATTCATTACGATATTCCAAAAAGTATAGAAGGATATTACCAAGAAACTGGCCGCGCAGGAAGAGATGGATTAGATGGAGAATGTGTGATGTATTACAACCCAGCTGATGCAGAAAAATTAGAAAAGTTTTTAAAAGACAAACCAGTTGCAGAACGCGAAATTGGCGAATTGCTCATATTTGAAATGCAAGCTTTTGCCGAAACTTCTGCATGTAGGCGCAAGTTTTTACTAAACTATTTTGGCGAAGAATATAACGATAACAGATGTTCGAATAAGTGTGATAATTGTAAACATCCAAAAGAAAAAATGGATGCAAGAACTGAAGCTGTTTTGGCATTACAAACTATTAATTCAACCAAAAGTAAGCAAATATTAAAAGTTACTGTTGATATGATTATTGGTAAAAAAAGCCATGAAGTACAATTGGGAGGGCTCGACAAATCGACATATTTTGGTAAAGGAAAAGACAAAGATGAAAATTTTTGGAAATCAGTTTTGCGTAGTTTGTTGCTAAACGGACAAGTTACCAAAAATATAGAAACTTATGGTTTATTAAGTGTAAGTGAAAAAGGCGATGAGTTTATATTGAACCCAACTACTTTTGAAGTAGCCTTAGATACCAAATTTGAACGTTTTACTGATGATGACGATGACGGTGGCAATGTAGAAATGGTTTATGATGAAGAACTTTTTGCAATGCTAAAAGACTTATGTAAAAAAGAAGCAAAGTCAAAAAACCTACCTCCATACATTATTTTTCAGGAAACATCACTTCAAGAAATGGCTTTTAAATATCCAATTACATTGGATGAATTAAGCAAAATAAGTGGAGTAAACCCTGGTAAAGCTACTAAATATGGAAAACCATTTTTAGCAGTAATTGAAAAATATGTAAAAGAAAATGAAATAGAAAGAACGGAAGATGTAGTTATAAAATCGGTTGTAAATAAGTCAGCCAAAAAAGTGGTAATTATTACCAATATTGATAAAAAAATTGCTTTGGCAGATATTGCTCGCAGTCAAAACATGAAGATGGATGAACTTTTATCTGAAATAGAAAATATAGTTTATTCTGGTACAAAATTAAGCTTGAAAAAATATGTTAACGATTTGGCAGATGAAGAGAATATTGGTTATGTAATGGACTTTTTTAGAGAAACAAATGAAAACGTAGTAGAAGCTGCAATGAGTGAATTTGGAGATGAATTTACTAAAGACGATTTACATTTAATGCACATTCATTTTGTAAGCGAAATGGCCAATTAATTCCAAATAAAAATTATTTAAAAAAATGCCATCAACTTTTATGATGGCTTTTTTTATCTCTTTTTCATAAAAAATAAATAAAATAAAAAGTAAGTATGGACATAGTATTTTTAATAATTGGAATAGTAATTGGCTTTTTAATGGGTTGGTTATTTAATAAAAGCAAATCAACTCAAACTGCCGAAAATACCAACGCTTTTAATGAATTGCAACAACAGATTTTAACTGAAAGTAATGCCAAATCATCGTTACAAGCAGAAAATAATCTTTTAAAAACCGATAATTCAATATTAAAAGCAGAAAGTAAATCATTGCAAGATGAAATATTAAATTTATCGAAACAACTTACAGCGCAAAAAAGTGACAGTGAAAACTTGCAAAATAAATTGAGTGAACACAAAGCAGAAATTACCACTTTAAACGAACGTTTTACCAAAGAATTTGAAAACTTAGCGAATAAGATTTTTGATGACAAAAGCCAAAAATTTACAGAGCAAAACAAAACAAATTTAGGTGAAATCTTAAATCCATTAGGCGAAAAAATAAAGGATTTTGAAAAGAAAGTAAACGATGTTTATGTGAGTGAGGGCAAAGAACGCGCGTCATTAAAAAATCAGTTGGAAATGCTGCAACAGCTAAACCAACAAATGAGCAAAGAAGCCAATAACTTAACTAAAGCGCTTAAAGGCGAAAATAAAACGCAAGGCAATTGGGGCGAGTTTATTTTAGAAAGTGTTTTAGAAAAATCGGGATTGGTAAAAGGCAATGAATACAAAGTGCAAGAAAGCTTTACTAACGAAGAAGGAAAAAGATTGCAACCCGATGTTATTATTAATTTACCCGAAAACAAAACATTGGTAATTGACAGCAAAGTATCATTAAATGCATATGAACGATTTTCATCAGCCGACACTGAAGAAGAGAGGATTTTAGCATCAAAAGAACACTTACTTTCATTAAAAACACATATAAAAGGGTTAAGTGCAAAATCATATCAAAGCATTCATCAAATTCAAAGCTTAGATTTTGTATTATTATTTATTCCCATAGAACCGGCTTTTGCTTTAGCTGTTCAAAGCGACTCGGGTTTATTTAACGATGCTTTTGAAAAAAATATTGTTATTGTTAGTCCATCAACTTTACTGGCAACTTTAAGAACTGTTGCAAGTATTTGGCGCAACGAAAAACAGAGCAATAATGCCATTGAAATTGCAAAAAAAGCGGGCGATTTATACGATAAATTTGATGGATTCATAAAAGATATTTTGGAAGTTGGAAAAAAAATTGATCAAACCAAATCCAATTATAGCGATGCAATGAATAAATTAATTGACGGCAGAGGAAACATAATTAGTCGTTTTGAAGAGTTGAAAACATTAGGAGCTAAAGCCGATAAACAATTACCACAGTCGCTTATAGACAGGGCCGAAAAATAACATGATTTTAAAACAGAAAATCCATTTTATAATCAACCCAATTTCAGGAGGAATAAACAAAAATAATGTGCCAGCATTAATTGAAAAGCACCTAGATAAAAACCTATTCGATATAAAAATATTTTTTACCCAAGGCCAAGAAAGTAACCATCATTTGGCCGCTGCAAGTGCAGTTGAAGCCGATATTGTAGTGGCTGTTGGTGGTGACGGAACCATAAATAATGTGGCTCAATACTTAGTAAATACAAATAAAATATTAGGAATTATTCCCATGGGAAGTGGCAATGGATTAGCTAATGAATTAAACATTTCAACTAATCCAAACAAAGCGTTACAACTAATTAATACTCGCAAAATAAAAACCATTGATACTTGTAAAGCCAACAACCAATTTTTTATAAACATTGCAGGAGTAGGATTTGATGCACATATTGCCAATATGTTTTCCAATGCCAACTCGCGCGGATTTAAAACGTATGCAAAAATTATATTGCAAGAATTCGCAACCTATGAAAACAAAAGCTATCATTTGAATTTTAATGGAGAACAAACTACTGTTAAAGCATTCATGATTTGCGTGTGTAATGGAACTCAATTTGGTAACAATGCATTTGTTTCCCCAAAAGCAATTTATAACGATGGCTTGTTTGATGTTGTTGTTTTTAACACCTTCAAAATTTGGCAAGTTCCTCAAATAGCTTACAAATTATTTAAAGGCGATGTGAGCGATTTACCATTTGTTCAAACCTTTAAAACAGATCAAATTTCAATTAATAGAAGCGAAAAAGAGGTAGCCAATATCGATGGGGAAGCAATGGTTTTGGATAATAATATTAACTTTAAAATATTTAAGCAAAGTTTAAAAGTGATTGTTGGGTAAAAATATTTTGTAATTCAAAATTACTTGCGAAATTTGACCAATTATAAATTATTTTTCTGGCAATTAAAAAAGCATAAAAAATGAGTAATAAAAACAAAAATATAAGTGGTGTAGTTTTCAGTACCGACCAAAGTTTTAGTTACGATATTGATAAGGAAGAAGAAACTGAAACACTTCCTATAAATAAACAAAATTTAAAAATATTTTTAGATAAAAAAAACCGTGCAGGCAAAGTAGTAACAGCTATAAGCGGATTTATTGGAACAAATGATGATTTAAACGACTTAGGTTCTGCGTTAAAAAAATTATGCGGAGTTGGAGGCAGTGTAAAAGATGGAGAAATATTAATTCAAGGAGAATTTAGAGATAAAATATTGGCACATTTAATTAAACTAGGATATAAAGCTAAAAAAGCTGGCGGATAATGA
>JBAXCN010000114.1:0-6306 GCA_037141455.1 Bacteroidota bacterium | reverse complement strand
AAGAATGCCACTTCCTTCAGACGCTTTATTGGCTTTTGCGCAGCCCAGCGTCAGATGGATAATTTGAAGAGACACTTCCGCTATAAGGATAATTCCCAACCTAATATTTTTTATTATTTTAAAGCCTAAATTGGGTTTAATATTGCAAAGCAAAATAAATAAGATAAAGCAATGTTAAAGTTAGGCGATAGAGTAAAGTTTGTAAACGAAAATATGGAAGGTTTTGTAACAAGTTTTAAATCGAAAAATTTAATTGGTGTAACCATAGAAGACGATTTTGAAATTCCAGTTTTGGCCAGCGAAATTGTAAAAATTGATTTTGATGAAGTAAAACCAAATACCGATAAAAAAGAAACAGATGATAAGCTAAAAACAAAGTTTAATAGTAATCCTGTTGGCGTGTTTTGGGCTTATAACAGAATTGGGGAAAATGAGGTGGAAGGAGTGTTGCATAATAATGCTTGCGATACTTTGGTATATTTGGTTTACCAAAAAGAAAAGGAAGTATATAATTTATATAAAACAGGCAAATTAAACCGAGGAGAAGAAATTAATTTTTTAAAATTGAATTTAGAAAATTATGAAAAATGGAATACGCTTTTATTCCAATTAATTTTAGCTGACGATATAACAATTAAACCTTCAAAACCTTTACATATAGAGTTTAAATCAAAACCAAAAGAGTTTCATCAATCGTTAAAATTTTGTTTCTTTTTGCAAAAACAAGCCTATATGTTTAAGCTCAATGAGGAGTTAAATTCATTGAATTTAAATGCTTTGAAACAAAAAGATTTTACCGAAAAAAATACCATTGAAAAAATAGATTTATCGCAAAAACCAGAACCAATAATTGACCTCCATTTTGAAAAGCTATTGGAAAGAGGATACTCTTCTCAAACCAACGATATAATTGGGGTACAAATGGATGTATTTATTAAAACGTTAGAAGCTGCTTATGTGCACCAAATGAAAAGTATAGTTTATGTACATGGCATTGGCAACCAATATTTAAAAAATAAAATACATACTTTTTTAACCAAAAATAAACGATTAGCCAAACATTTTGAAGAAGCCGATGCACTAAAATTTGGTGGAGGTGCTACGTATATTGAAATTGGATAAATTAAAAACCATTTAAATTTATTTCTAAGTTCCCATCGGTTACAATATTTAGTTTAATGGCAGTTGGGGTTATATAAATATTTCCCGGTTCAAGGTTTTTAACAAAACCTTTTATGTCAATATTGTCTATCATTTTTTTATTTACGGCATCGTTGGCTGTTATGCGTGCTTGGGTTAATTTATCTTCAATAGGGAAAACCAATTTGCTTTCTACGTTCTCTTTAAAACTTTTTGATTTAACCAGCCACGATGCGGCTTTTAATAGTATGTCGCGTGTTTTTAATTCAAAATCAAATTGTTTTATTTCTATTGTTTTGCTTTTGGCATTGTAAATGGGAATACCTGTTGCGTAAACTATACCTTTAATATTTTTACCCACTATTCCTTTTCTTACTTTTCCGTCAATGTCCAAGGCAATCATTACTTTATTTCCATAATTAAATACTTGGGCATCATTAATTTTCATTTTGTAATCGTAGCTTTCTAGTTCAAAAGGTTTGTTTAAAAACTGTTGTTTAATCGTTTCATTTATTTGACTAAAAGTTAAAGTAGCACCTAAGTTTAATTTAATATTTTCTTGAATATTGCTAACCTGCCTTAATGGTGGGATAATTTTTGAAAAAGAATCATTGGTAGGTTTATAACCAGAAACAAATTCCACAATGCTTGAAAGGCCCAATTTAATTTGCATGTTTTTAGCATTATACTGAATGGGTGTTATAAAAATATTTTTAGGGTTTACCACCATCCAAGCTTTATTGGCCGAATCAAGTAAAATGGGGTCAACCAATTTCATCCACTCATCCGAAACAATTTTTTTAATATTTACATATTTAGGAACTTCTGAATCAATTTTCTTTGCCATTTTATTCACCACACCTTGAATCAATGAACCAAAAAGTGAGGGTAAATCTAGTTTTGTAAAACCTAAGTCAATTACTGGCAAATCGTCCCAAACAATTTTTCCTTTGCTGTTTAAAAGTAAGTTCCAATCCCTATCTACCAAAGGACTCGTATTAAAATTTACTGTTAAATTTAAACCTTTACTTATTTCTTTTGTACTTCCAAAAACATTTAGTAAATATACAAAATCAATATGTAATGGTGCCGAAATATTTAAACTATTGGCCGTAGTAGTTAATAAAAAATCGCCCTTTTTTAGTACTTCTACTTTTAAATTGTCACCATCGTTATCGTTAAAATTGCTGTCTTTATAAAGCTGAGTGGTAAATTTTTTATTCAACGATTTTGATAATCCTTCCATATTGATATTGATTGGAAAGCCAATCATAGAGGTTAATTTTGGAGGCGCTATCAAACTAAAATTGGGTGGTTTTGGTGGTTCAATTTTAGTGGTTTTACATTGCCAATTAAAAATTATTGAAAACATTAAGACGATCAATATTATTTGTTTCATTCACACTTTATATTTTTATTCGAATTAAGTATATTTTACAGCAAAATCAAATTAAGTACTACAATTATAAATTATCAATCAAAATCATAAACTTATTTATTTTGTAAAGTAAAAATGTATTTTCAAAACAATACTTTTGAAAATTACTTTTTACTTTAAACTATTTATTATAAAATGACAAAACATACTGATTTACATGCAGCGACTGGCAATACATTAAGTTGCAAAGGTTGGGTTCAAGAAGCTGCTTTGCGCATGCTATATAATAATTTAGACCCTGACGTGGCCGAAAAGCCAGATGATTTAGTGGTATATGGTGGCATAGGAAAAGCTGCTCGAAATTGGGAAAGTTTTGATTTAATTGTAAAAGCTTTGCAAGATTTAGAGGAAGACGAAACCCTTTTAATTCAAAGTGGTAAACCTGTTGGAATTTTACCAACTCATAAAGATGCACCTCGTGTAATCATTTCCAATAGCATGTTGGTTCCACGTTGGGCTAATTGGGAAACTTTTCATGAACTTGACAAAAAAGGTTTGATGATGTATGGTCAAATGACCGCAGGAAGCTGGATTTATATTGGCTCGCAAGGAATAGTTCAAGGAACTTACGAAACATTTGCCGAAGCAGCTCGTCAGCATTTTGGTGGAACTTTAAAAGGAACTTTAACGGTTACTGCCGGATTAGGTGGAATGGGTGGCGCACAACCTTTAGCCGTAACCATGTGCGATGGTGTTTGTTTGGCTGCCGAAATGGTAGAATGGCGTATTAAAAAACGTATCGAAACACGTTATTTGGATGTAATGAGCCGAGATATTGACCAAGCCATTGACATGGCTTTAAATGCAAAAGCGGCTGGGCAACGACTTTCTATTGGTGTGGTTTGTAATGTAATTGATTTGTTGGAACGTTTAATTGAACGCAATATTATTCCTGATTTATTAACCGATCAAACTTCGGCACACGATCCATTAAACGGTTATTACCCTGAAGGAATAGCCGAGGAGGTAGCTGACCACATGCGTAAAACGGAGCCAGTTAAGTACGTTGAAAAATCGCTAGATACCATGGCTCACCATGTAAAACTAATGATTGAATTGCAACAAAAAGGCGCCATTGTTTTTGACTATGGAAATAACCTACGTGGACAAGCAAAAGACCAACGTCATGTAGAAAATGCATTTTCGTTCCCAGGTTTTGTTCCAGCTTATATTCGTCCATTGTTTTGCGAAGGTAAAGGCCCTTTCCGTTGGGTGGCTTTAAGTGGCGACCCCAATGATATTTATGTAACCGATCAAGTAATGAAAGAATTGTTTCCTGAAAATACTTCATTGCACCGATGGTTGGATATGGCTCAAGAGCGCATTGCATTCCAAGGTTTACCTGCTCGTATTTGCTGGATAGGCCAAGGCGATAGAGAAAAAGCTGCTTTAGCATTTAACGAATTGGTAAGAACTGGAAAAGTAAAAGGACCAATTGTTATTGGAAGAGACCATTTGGATACTGGTTCTGTAGCCTCTCCAAACCGCGAAACAGAAGCCATGAAAGATGGAAGTGATGCTGTGGCAGATTGGCCAATTTTAAATTCATTAATTAATACGGCTGGTGGCGCTAGTTGGGTTTCAATCCATCATGGTGGTGGTGTAGGAATGGGATACAGCATTCATGCAGGAATGGTGATTGTTGCTGACGGAACCGAAGATGCTGCACGCAGGTTAAAACGAGTATTACACAACGACCCTGCGATGGGCGTTATCCGCCATGCAGATGCTGGTTACGACATAGCCATTGATACAGCTAGAAAACACCGTTTAGACATCAAAGAAAGACTGAAAGACAAAGAAGATAAACCTGGATATTAGTTATACCTTCAAGTCAATTCGAGCAAAGTCGAGAATAATGTACAGTTCTCGACTCCGCTCTAACAGACCATAAAAAAATCCCATTCAAAACTGAATGGGATTTTTTTTGGTAACTAGTTGAAATTAAATATATTTGTTTTTATGATTAACTGGATAATTAAACTTTTATTTATTGTATTATTTATTGCGTCTTGTTGTGATGATGATAAAGTTTGTCCAGATGCACAAATCAATAATTTTAAAAGCTTTCCTTTTAAAGAAGGAGAGAATATTAAATACAAAGATACTACAGGAAATTTAATTGAAATTGTTTTAAATACAACCATTAAAACGTCAATAGGTCAAACTTATAAAGGCAGTTGTAGTGCACTTAGGCCATCAAATAATTGCGAACAATCAATTCAACTAAACTCAAAAAATATTAATACAAGTGGAAACTTACTTTTTCCATACCAAAAGTATTTTAGTATGGTTTTATCCAAAACGGAAATCCAAAAAAACACGGAATACTTTTCTTTTTCTGCCCTTGGTTTTGAATATAGTTTTTATGGAGTTAATTATTACGATTCTATAAGTAATAGCCGACAATACAACAAGCTATCAACTTATAAAACTCCATACAAAACTTATACAAATGTGTATGTAAGAAAAATAGACGAGACTAGCAACAATAAGGAATACCAAAGAAAATTAGTCATTGACAGCAAAGCGCGAATAATAAGTTTTGGTTTAAATACTGATACATTAAATTTATTTCATTTAGTGGAATAAAAAAGATTGTATTCATTGCTAGTTGAATATTTTTACACTTCAACTTTACCGCTTTATCAAAAACTTTTTATTGATGGTTTGTTTGTTTCTCAAACTAACTTCAAAATTCATCATTTCTTATTCATCATTCGATATTTTTTTAGCCTTTCTTAAAAACCCCATCAACTAACAACCATCAACTAGCTAAACTCGTTCAAAAATCAAAGCAACACCTTGGCCAACGCCAATGCACATGGTAGCTAAACCATATTGTACATTTTGTTTTTGCATTTGATGGATTAAAGTAGTAGAAATCCTAGCACCACTAGCTCCTAGTGGATGACCAATTGCAATAGCGCCACCATTTACATTTACTATTTCAGGATTCATTTGCAAATCGTGCATGCACGCCAAACCTTGCGCAGCAAAAGCTTCGTTTAACTCTACCAACCCAATTTGATTCATAGTTAAACCCGCTCGTTTTAAAGCTTTTTGAGTAGCAGGAACAGGTCCAATTCCCATAATAGAGGGATGAACACCAGCCATTCCCCTACTTACCAAACGAGCCATTGGTATTAAATTGTATTTTTTAACTGCATCCTCACTGGCTAAAATTAAAGCTGATGCACCATCATTTATTCCACTTGAGTTTCCAGCAGTTACCGAACCATCTTTTTTAAAGGCAGATTTTAGTTTTGCTAATTCTTCCAAGCTACTTAAACGCGGGTGTTCATCTTTACTAAAAACAATGCCATCGCCTTTCTTTTGAGGAATGTTAATTGGAATAATTTCGTTAGCAAATACATTGGCTAAATGAGCTGCATGGTATTTTTGTTGCGAAGCAAAAGCAAATTCATCTTGCGCTTGGCGGCTAATTTTCCATTGCTCGGCTACATTTTCGGCAGTTTCACCCATTGAAAAAGGATGGTATAATTCCGATAATTTTTTATTGGTAAAACGCCAGCCAATTGTTGTATCATAAATTTCTGGAGTGCGGCTGTAAGCAGTTTCGGCTTTAGCCATCACAAAAGGTGCTCGGGTCATACTTTCCGTACCTCCGGCAATATAAATATCGCCATCGCCACAAGCTATAGCTCGGCTGGCATCGGCTATACTTTGTAAGCCCGAAGCACATAAACGATTAACTGTATTACCAC
>JBAXCN010000113.1:0-6875 GCA_037141455.1 Bacteroidota bacterium | reverse complement strand
AGACGTTTAATTAAACGTTTCTACCATGCAAACAGAAACCGATGAATTATTAAATCTACTTAAATATACAGAGCCTTTATTCTTGCGTTCGACCCCTTTGGGGTCGTATGTTTATAAAAACAAATTATGCTATAAACATTCGACCCCAAGGGGGTCGAATAACAATTTGGAATCGGTTTATTCTCTGAAGAGACGTTTAATTAAACGTCTTTACCCAAACCTACAGAAACCATTAAAATTAAAAATAACCAATTAGAGACGTTGCTTGCACCCTACATTTCTTTTACCAACCAATTAAATTCAGATAGTTGAAAAAACTAATTGCAAGCAATACATTTATTATACCTTTAGGCTTTTGTAACCGCAACAATATCATTCCTACATTTTAATAAACTTTGTAAGCGCCTTTGAACCCCCTTTGTCAACTTCTATAAAATAAAAACCTTGAGATAGTTGATCAGATTCTATTTCCAATACGTGTCTGCCTGCGGCAAAAGTTTGAGCTGTTAGTTCTTTAATTAATACGCCATTGGTACTAAAAATTCTTACTGAAACAAATTGTTTAGTTGACACATAAAATGATAAAGTACTTCCTCCTACACTAGGATTTGGATACAAAATATCTTTTTCTTTCAATGTACCTGTTCCTTCCTCTACCGAATTAAAAACAGGTACATTGGAACGCAATAAAACAAATCGGTTTGGAGATTCGGTAATGGCATAAATTTTTCCATCAGGTGCTTGTCTTACATCTCGAAAACGAGCATAACCATTCATACTTCTTGTGGAAGACACTCTTTTATCGTCTTTCATTTTTAGCCAATGAATATGCGTGCCTGCCAATGCGCCTATTAAAATATCTGCTTCATTGTTGGGTTGTCCATTTTTAATAAAAGTCATTCCACAAGGTGCAATAGAGGGAACCCAATAAGTTAGCGGACGTTCTATTCCCGGAAGTACGGTATCAGGAGTTATTGGCGTTCCATCGTAGTTAATGCCAAATGTAACAGTAGGCCAGCCGTAATTGGTGTTTGGTTTAATCAAATTGAGTTCGTCTCCGCCTTTAGGACCATGTTCGTGTGCATATATTTCGCCTGTGGCAGGGTTCATTGCCATACCTTGAATATTTCTATTTCCCCAACAAAATATTTCAGGTTTTGCATTAGGAACTCCAACTAAAGGATTGCTTGCAGGAACAGTTTCATCATCATTGAATCGCAATACTTTGCCAAAATGATTGCTTTTACTTTGTGCACTATCTTGCACGCCACGATCGCCAACTGACATATAGAGTAAATTATTTCTATCGAAAACAATTCTACTGCCAAAATGAGTGCCCGAGTTACGAATTGGTAATGCGCGGAATAATTCTGTAAAATTTTGAAGTTGATTGCCAACTAACTTTCCTCTGCCTAATGCTGTGGTTTGCCCACCAGTTGCACTAATGGCATAGGTTAGGTAAACAAAATTGTTGCTACTAAAATTTGGATGGATGGCAATATCCAATAAACCGCCTTGTCCGTTTACAGAAACAGTAGGCACACCAGTTATTTCTTGAAGCGAATCAGTAGAAATGTTATAACGGTAAAGTTTTCCTTGTTTTTCAGTAAATAATACTTAATTGTTATTAATAAAAGTAAAGCCCCAAGGAGCGGCTATATTATTAATCAAAACTTTATCCTCAAACAATTCAGGGGTTTGGGCAAATCCAATATTTGCAAATAATAGCAATGTGGCTTGCACAATTAAAAAGCCTAATTTAGTGTTAAGTTTTTTGACAGAAAAGAAGTTTGTGTTTTTCATTTTTCTTATTTTATATTTTTTCTTTTTTATAATTATTAGTTTTTTGGGTTTTAAATAGCTATTAAACACTAGCATTCAATACAAATGTTAAGAGCGCTTTTAGCTAACTTTACGGACAGTAAGTTAAAACAGATACAAATAAAACCATAAATTTATTTAATCAAAACTAAAATATTTGCACTTACGTTCGACTACTTTGGCTAACGGGTAGTATGCTTATTAAAACATATAAACATGCGACATTGTAAGGGGTCGAACAAATTTATGTTCGTTATAAATACATTAAACGCAACGTATTTTTTACTGTTGAAAATATAACATGGTACATATTTTTATTTGTCCGCATATAATATTCCAAATTACTGCTAAAAGTTAAATTTAAACTGTTTAAAAATTACATAAGTTTGTAACATAAATTTTAAAAACTATTCAACTATGAAATTTGCTACCAAAGCCATACATGCTGGTCAAGAGCCCGACCCAACTACAGGTGCAGTAATGACTCCCATTTACCAAACCTCTACCTTTTGGCAAGAAAGCCCGGGAAAACACCAAGGTTATGCTTATGCTCGTGGTAAAAACCCTACGCGTACAGCTTTGCAAGGTTGCATAGCTGCATTAGAAAACGGCAAACATGCTTTGTGTTTTAGTAGTGGAATGGGTGCTATTGATGCAGTGGTTAAATTATTAAAACCAGGTGATGAAGTAATTACTGGAAACGATTTATATGGTGGAACTTACCGAATGTTTACCAAAATATTTGCTAATTATGGTATCAAATTCCATTTTATTGATTTAAACAATGCGCAAAATATTGTGGCGAGTATTAACTCAAATACTAAACTAATTTGGATTGAAACACCTACCAATCCTACCATGCAAATTGTAGATATTGCTGCTTGTGCTTCCATTGCCAATACCCATAACTTAATTTTAGGAGTTGACAATACTTTTGCCTCGCCTTATTTGCAAAATCCACTTGATTTAGGTGCACATATTGTAATGCATTCAGCAACTAAATATATGGGTGGACACAGTGATGTTATAATGGGTGCATTAATTGTAAACGATGATAATTTACATGAGCAATTAGCTTTTATAAACAACAGTTGTGGTGCCACTCCTGGCCCTCAAGATTGTTTCTTGGTATTGCGTGGTTTGAAAACGTTGCATTTGCGCATGAAAGCTCATTGTGAAAATGGAAAAGTAATAGCCCATTTATTAGCCAAACATCCTAAAATAGAAAAAGTATATTGGCCAGGATTTGAAAACCATCCGAACCACGACATTGCAAAAAGACAAATGAGCGATTTTGGTGGAATGATTTCTATTGTATTAAAAAATGCAAGTTTAGAGGATACTTTTAAAATTGCATCAAGCTTTAAAGTGTTTACTTTGGCTGAAAGCTTAGGTGGAGTGGAGAGTTTAATCAATCACCCTGCTACTATGACACATGCCTCTATTCCAAAAGCAGAACGTGAAGCCGCTGGTGTAGTTGATAATTTATTGAGATTAAGTGTTGGCGTAGAAGATATTGATGATTTAGTAGAAGATATGTTGAATGTGTTGGGTTAAGTTAATTAGCCCAACTAATTTTTATTGAGCAAGTTTTCTAAAAAAACATATTCATCATATAGTTCAGTTAATAAGTTTTCAAGTAAAATTGCATCCCAAGGTTTAACCAAATATTTTGAAATTTTACATTCATTAACTGCTTTAATTAAATCATTTGTATCGGAATAGGCTGTTAATAAAATTCTTTTGGTTTTAGGAAATTTTTGAAAAACATTTTCCAAAAAATCAGTACCTAACATATCTGGCATTCGCTGATCAGAAATAACAATAGGAATATTATTTTCTTCAATCAATTTCATTGCTTCTTTAGGATCTGAGGTAATAAATACCTCAAATTTTTGTCTAAAAATGGCTTTAAATGACATTAAGTTTATCACTTCATCGTCTAAATAAAGTACTTTTATTTTATTCTCTAAAGAGTTTTCCATGAATGAATTTTTTTTATTCTAAAAGTTTTTGACGTAAAATAAATTCTATTTGATTGCTTTCTAACTTAAATAAGTCTCTTTCTTTACTCACTTTTTCAAGTTTTTCTGCCTTTTCAGCAATTTCTTTTTCTTCTAAATATTGTTTGTATAAATCTTGTATAACGGTTGATAAATTATTTTCTTCCCAAGGTTTACTAATGAACTTCGATATTTTACCAATATTAATGGCATCAACGGTATCACTTTGGTCGCTATAACCAGTTAATAAAATTCGTTTAGTATGAGGGTATTTTTCAACAACAGATTTTAAAAACTCAACACCTGTAACTTCAGGCATTCTTTGGTCAGAAATAACTATATGAATATCATTATCATTAATTAATTTCATTGCCTCAATGGCACTTGTTGTAACAAATACATCGAAAATATACCTGAAAGTTGCTTTAAATGCTGTTAAATTATGTTCTTCATCATCCAAGTAAATTACACTAATTTTTTCTGATTTTTTATTTGACTCCATTTGTCTTCGTTAATAATTGGTATACAATTAAAAAATTTATTGTTATTAATTTGAACAAATTTAAATAAAATTAATTCAGTTTTATAATTATTTTAAAATAAAAAAAATGACAAACTTAAATTACAATACAATTATTTTTAAAAGCAAAAACGATTTACAACTAATTGAAATTATTGAAAATTATAACCCTCATATATATAATGAAATAGAAAGTCAATTAAGAGAATTAGTTAAAATATTAAATCCAACTTTAAAATTTAACGATGAAATATATAGAAACAAAATAAATGAATATTTAGGGAATACAAACATAGATAATTATGGTGTTTGGGTATATTACGAGTGGTGCAATAAGTTGGTTCATTTACTACCCGAAAAAGAATTTATTTTAGTAAGAACCAATAGAAATCAATACAAAATAACTCCTGAAGAAAGGGATATATTAACCTCGAAAAAAATTGGCATTGTAGGTTTATCGGTTGGGCAAAGCATAGCAATAACATTAGCTATTGAAAGGTGTTTTGGGGAAATAAGATTGGCTGATTTTGATACGTTGGAGCTAAGTAATTTAAATAGAATTAGATCGGGTGTTTTTAATTTAGGAATTCCAAAAGTAATAATTGCGGCAAGAGAGATAGCTGAAATTGATCCATTTTTAAAAGTAATTTTATATCCAGATGGTTTAACAAATGAAAACATGAATGATTTTTTTACCAAAGGTGGCAAGCTCGATATATTCATTGAGGAATGTGATGGATTGGAAATGAAAATCAAAGCAAGGATTAAAGCCAAAGAGTTGGGAATTCCTGTTTTAATGGATACCAACGACAGAGGAATGATAGATATTGAAAGGTTTGATTTGGAGCCTGAAAGACCAATTCTTCATGGATTAGTTGGCAATATTGAATTGAATAAATTAAACGGCTTAACCAACGAAGAAAAGATACCCTATATATTGCCAATGGTGGGCATCGATTCCATTTCTCCTCGTTTAAAAGCAAGTATGATGGAAATAGAACAAACGATTACTTCATGGCCACAACTGTCATCATCGGTAGCATTAGGAGGAGCAATTATTACCGATGTGAGTAGAAGGATTTTATTAAATCAAATGTCTACTTCGGGAAGATTTTATATTGATTTAGATGAATTAATACCTAACGATTTAATAAAAAATTCGGAATTTTATAATCCAGATAATGAACCAAAAGAAAAAGGGTTAGATTACTTTTCTGATTTGATATTTGAAAGTAATAATTTGGTTAATGCTCCAATTATTGTTGATGAAAAAATAATTAAAGAAATTGTGAATGCCGCTTGCTTGGCTCCAAGTGGAGGAAATATGCAACCATGGAAATGGATTTGGAATAAAAACACTCTTTTTTTATTTCACGAAAAAGCCAGTTCATTTTCTTTTTTAGATTATAATAATTTAGGATCATACATTGCATTTGGTGCAGCAATTGAAAATATCAAAATAGTATCGTCTACATATAATTTAAAACCTAAAATAGAATATTTTCCATTAAGCAAAAACAAAGAACTAATTGCCATTATTCAATTTGAAGAAATAAAAATGAATGTGGATGAACTTACCAAAGGAATTTATAGTAGAAATACAAACAGAAAATTAAATGAAAGAGTTGTTATTGAAAAGGGTGTTTTAAATGAAATAGCTTTAGCGTTGAACGCATTTGAAAATACTTTTGTAAAATGGATAAATGATGAAAATGAAATTGAAATTGTTGCAGATATTGTAACCACAACTGATAAAATTAGAATATTACAACCTCAAGGTCATTACGATTTATTTAATAAGGAAATAAGATGGAATGCAAAACAGGTGAACGAAACAAAAGACGGAATTGATATTGATACTTTAGAAATATCGAATGGGGAGAAAGCGGCTATGAAATTAGCTACCGATCAAAATGCAATAGATTACTTGAGAAAATGGAATTTAGGTGATGGGTTTAAAAAAATTTCAATGAAATCGGTACAGAAATCAGGTGCAATTGGGTTAATTTACTTTAATAAAAAGGACGAATTATCCTATTTTAATGCTGGAAGTGCATTGCAAAGAGTTTGGATTAAAGCTAATAATTTAGGACTTTCATTTCACCCCATTTCGGCATGTACATTTATGTTTCAACGAATATTAGAAGAAAATGAAAGTTCGTTTAATGATAAAAACACTGAAAAACTCAAAGAGTTACATAAAAAGTTTAATAATTTGTGGAAATTTAATGAAACTGAAACAGGTGTTTTTATGTTTAAATTGCACCTTTCAAACGATACAAGCATAAGATCGTTGAGAAAGCCATTAGATGAAATGTTTAGATATAAATAAAGTATAATGTTAAGAATTAGGGCTTTTAGAGCAATAGACGAAGAAAAAACGTGCGAAAAATTTGCAGAAGGCCATAAAAATGTACTTTTAGAACATGGCATTATAAAAGTAACTACTTCAAATACAGAATGGTTTTATAATCCTGATGTTTATGTAATGGTTATTGAAAGCGAAAATGGGGAAGAGGTTTATGGAGGAG
>JBAXCN010000112.1:0-7041 GCA_037141455.1 Bacteroidota bacterium | reverse complement strand
TTTCTTCACGAAATTAAAAGCCGTTTTACTATAGTAAGGCGGCTTTTTTTGTAATACCAAATTGCTGACGAGGACGCCTGCAATGGCATAAATACCTAGCCGTTACAAGCGAGGACGCATGCAATGGCTGAAGTTAGATTGCAGGCGAGGACGCCTGCAATGGCTGAATATATTTTCTTCACGAAATTAAAAGCCGTTTTACTATAGTAAGGCGGCTTTTTTTGTAATGCCAAATTGCAGGCGAGGACGCCTGCAATGGCTGAATGGCACATATGCCCAGCCGTTGCAGGCGTCCTCGCCTGCAAAATAAAGTTGAATACACCATTTGACAAGTGCACAAATTTTTTTATTATTGAACATGAATAATGGAGTTATGTTATTTTTTACTTCAACCATTTTGTACTGGCAAAATTTGTTAAGACAGAAAGAAACTAAACAAATAGTTATTGATTCATTACTTTTTTTAGTTAAAACCAATAAGATAAAACTTTATGGTTTTGTAATTATGCCTAATCATATACATTTATTAATAGAGGTTTTGTATCCACAAAATAAAAACGAAAATGTGCAACATAGTTTTTTGAGTTATACCTCTCACCAATTTAAGAAGTTTTTAAAGGAAAATAATTGCAAGGAGTTAGAAAAATTTGAAGTAAATGATTCAGATAGAGCTTATCAATTCTGGGAAAGAAATCCTTTAAGCATAGAAATATATTCAAGAGAAGTAGCGGAACAAAAGTTAAGGTATATTCATAATAACCCACGACAGGAAAAGTGGAATTTGATATCGAATAATGGTAGTTACGAATTTTCATCAGAGTCATTTTACAATAATGGTATTGATGAATACAACATGATAACTCATTATTTAGATTATTTTGGATAATTTTAGATTGCAGGCGAGGACGCTTGCAATGGCTGATTGGCACAAATGCCTGGCCGTTGTTGGCGAGGATGCATGCAATGGCTGAACTTAGATTGCAGGCGAGGACGCATGCAATGGCTGATTGGCACAAATGCCCGGCCGTTGTTGGCGAGGATGCATGCAATGGCTGAAGTTAGATTACAGGCGAGGACGCCTGCAATGGCATAAATACCCAGCCGTTGTTGGCGTGGACGCATACAATGGTTGAAGTTAGATTACAGGCGAGGACGCCTGCAATGGCATAAATACCTAGCCGTTGTTGGCGTGGACGCATACAATGGTTGAAGTTAGATTGCAGGCGAGGACGCCTGCAATGGCATAAATACCTAGCCGTTACAAGTGAGGACGCATGCAATGGTTGAAATGAAATAATAAGCAAATCTGAATCTTCAATTGAATTTGTTTTTGTGATTTCAACTGATAATTCCTATCTTTTATTTTAATACACTTTTTTTACTTTAAATATTATTTAAGTTTTAGTACTTTGCCCTTTTAAAAACTTAGTTTTAAATGTCGGTTTTCAAATACTTTTTATGTCTATTTATTTCTGCAAATTGTATTGCTGTTTTTGCTCAAAACAAGCAAGATTCAATTTATGAACCTGATGAAATGATAGAAGATTTTAATTATTTACATCAACAAATACAACTCAATCATCCTGGAATTTTTAAATATACCTCTGCCCAAAAATGGGATTCTATTTACAACGAAACCTTAAAAAAACTCGAAAAACCTTTAAGAGATGTAAAGTATAGATTAATAATTCGTTCGTATTTAAGCCATGTAAAATGCGGCCATACACAAGTATTACCAAGCACTGAATCAATAAAAAATTATAATAAACACAAACATTATGCTGCCCCATTTAAGGTAGCAATTATTAATAATAAATTGATTGTAACCGAAAATTTATCGAACGATAGTAATTTGGTTATTGGTACTGAAATTGTTAAAATTAATGAACATACTGCTAAAGAAATTGTGAACTCAATATTTGAAATTCAGAATGCAGATGCAGGTTTGGCAAGTATGAAAAGTTATTATGGTGCATCGCAATTTCAATCGTACTTTAATGCTTATTTCGAAGAAGATTCTGTTTTTAATTTAAATGGAATAGATGTAAATGGCAATTACCAAACGTTTGTAGTAAAAGAGAAAAAAGTTAAAAAAAACAAAATCAAAACTGCCACTATAAAGTATAATTTGTTTAACCAAAAAAATGGCAGTTTTAGAATTTGTGGTGGCGATAGTCAAACTGCAATTATGAAAATATCATCATTTCAAATGAATAATACAGCTAAGTTTTATACAAGGGCTTTTGACCAATTGAAAGAAAATAATATTAAATACTTAATACTTGATTTAAGAGGAAATGGTGGTGGAAATATTTTAGATGCAGCCGAATTAATTTCTTACTTAAGTAAAGATACTTTTAGTTATAGTTTTGTAAGAGGCAAGCAAGGGTTGACTTATAGTAAAAATGCCAGTCAAAAATTAATTTATTACTTTTCGAGAACAATGCTCAATTTATTTGGAAATAAAAACGAAATAGAAAATCAATACCATTATTTTTTCACGTACGATAAAAAACAATTAAAAGAAGATAATCACTTTGAGGGCGCGGTATTTTGCTTAATTGATAACGGTTCGTTTAGTGCGGCAAGTTTTGTGGCAGCTTACATGAAACATAAAGCAAAAGCAATATTAATAGGGCAAGAAACTGCAGGTACCGAAATGGGTTGTTATGCTGTACAAACGCCCATACTAATATTACCCATTACAAAAAATTATATCCGTATTCCTCATTATCAATTTAAACACCACTTGCCTATATCCAATAATGAACGAGGAGTTATACCCAATATAGAAATTGAAGTAAATGCAAAAACAATTCAAAGCAAAAACGATGAAGAAATGGATTTGGTTTGGAAACTAATTTTAGAAAATGAAAAATGAAAAATTTATTATTTTTTTTAACCGCACTTGTAATCATTACATCGTGTAATAACGATGAAATTGACCGTGACCCTTATGGACTTAATGATAACAGAAAAACCAATATAAGTGAAGATAAATCAAAAATTAATGAATCAGAAAAACAAAATCAAGAAAAATTAAGTAGGTACGAAGCTCCTGTTGATACTAATATTTACAGAAAAGATTATTTTTTAGAAAAAACTGGTAAATATGCCTTTTCTAACGATAAAAATTTGGACTATTTTTCTGTTACTATTAAAGGTAAAAAAATATATAGTGCTACTGTTGAATTTACTATAACTAATTATAATGGCGAAAAGATATATACCGATAAATTTCCTGTACTAACTGTTTTAGAAAATGTGTTTGATGGCAAAGGTGAGTATGCCACATTTATTCAACAAGACGATTATTTGCAAGATTGGATTCAAGATTTTTTAACCAATGAAAAATTTTTATATCCTGCAATTCATAAGGAACGCGAATTTGAAAACGAACACTCCATTAGTGATTATTGGGACGAAATACAGAAAGATGAAAAATCAATTGGATTTAAATACAGTAAATCGAAAGGAAGTGAAACAGAAATAGCTTTTAACAAAGTAAAAGGCAGAGTTGTTAAATATTATTATTATTAAAAAAACAAAAAAATATGAGGTATTGGTTGGTAAAATCTGAACCATTTAAATACAGTTGGGAGCAATTTGAAAAAGACAAAAAAACCATGTGGGATGGGGTAAGAAATTACCAAGCTCGAAACAACTTGCGCGAAATGAAAAAAGGCGATTTAGTGCTTTGGTACCACAGCAATGAAGGAAAGGAAATAGTTGGCATAGCCAAAGTAGTAAAAGAAAATTACCAAGACCCAACCACCGAAGATAAAAACTGGTTGGTGGTAGATTTAGCGCCATTTAAAAAACTAAAAAAAACAGTTACACTCGAACAAATAAAAGCCGATGAAAACCTTCAAAATATTGGTTTAGTTAAGCAAGGTAGGCTTTCGGTTATGGAATTAAAACAAACAGAATTTGACTACATTTTATTATTAGCAAAATAACACACATGAAAAAAAATATACTATTAGCCATTATTTTATTTTTGGTTTTTACAGCCAATGCACAGTTTACTTATAATACTAACGATTATAAACTTCCATTATCAACCGTTGTAAACATGAGCGATAATGATGAAGATTTTGATCCAAAATTAATTTTACTAAAATCATCATCGCCAAAGCCTGTAACTGCTTTTAATTTAAACAAACAACAATTAGATGAAAAGCATTATGAAACCATTTTAAATTACAATGGAAAATCAAAAAATGTTTTAAATAAAACAGGAGTGGCTTTGCCAACACAATTAAAGGGTTTTAAAGCCAATATAACGCAAGGCACTCCAAACGACAATGATGTTGCGGTAAGTAATGCTGGTATTATTTGTAGTGTGGTTAATACCAACATGAACATTGTAAACGATACTGGAAGAGTACTTTCAGCACGTACACTTTCATCCATTGCCAAAGGCATAACTAACTTGAATAGAACTTACGACCCTAGGGTAATTTACGACCCTGAAGCTGATAGATTTATATTAGTTTTTATGCAAGGAAGTACAAGTAAAGATACTAGAATTATTGTTGGTTTTAGTCAAACAAACGACCCTAGTTTAAGCTGGAATTTTTATACCATTCCTGGTAATATTTTAGGCGATAGTAGTTGGAGCGATTATCCAATTATTTCAATTACCAAAAACGAATTATTTTTAACCATCAACCGTTTAAAAGACAATACTTATTGGAAAAATGGATTTATAGAAAGTTATATATGGCAAATGGATAAAGACAATGGCTACAAAGGCGATACTTTAAACCAAAAAGTTTACTTCGATATTAAATATAATAACAAACCCATTTGGAGTATTTGCCCAGCAAAAGGTGGAAGTAAATCATATGGACCAAATATGTTTTTATTTTCTGTAAGACCCGATCAATTATGGAACGACACTGTTTTTGTGCACGAAATAACCAATACCATTAAATCGGGCAAGGCTGAATTAAAAACCAAATTAGTAGTAGCCGATAACCATTATGGCTTACAACCAAATGCCTTTCAACCTAATGGTAAAAAACTACAAACCAATGATGCAAGGGTTTTAAGTGCCATGTACGAAAATGGAATTTTTTACTTAGTAGGAAACTCAGTTGATGCAAGGTACAATGCTGCTGGATTTTATTTAATAACCATTGATAATTATTGGGGACCAAATGCGTTAAAAGCCAAGTTGCAAATTATTAGTTCCGATACGATGGATTATGGTTACCCAAGTATTGCTTATTGCGGAGGTGGAATAGGCGATAACAGTGCCATGATAACTTGTAGCCATGTTTCGCCACGCACTTTTCCGGGTACAAGTTTGGTGTATGTAGATAAATATTTAAATCCTTCCACTCCAGCTATAATGAAAGCAGGCGAAAGCAATATATTATTAATTGGTGACTCGGTAGAACGTTGGGGCGATTACACAGGAATTCAACGCAAGTACAATGAATTAGGAAAAGTATTTTTTAATGGAAGTTATGCCTTAAACAACGATAATAGAACATGGATAGGAATAAGTAAAAATGCTGATACCAAACTTAATTTACAAGATACTAAAAACAATATTAAACAAGAAATTAGCATTTATCCTTTACCAGCAAAAGATTATATAACTGTAGATTTTGAAATAGAAGCAAGGAAAGTGTTAACGTTTTCAATTATTGATATGCAAGGAAAAGAAATACCTTTACATACCGAATATGCCAAAGCAGGCTTAAACCGATTTACATTTAATGCATTGAATTTAAACAATGGAGTTTATCAATTGATAATTAAAGAAGGTGAAACTTTATTGCAGAGTAAAAAAATAATGGTTACACATTAGGGAATGCGGAGTGCGGAATGAAAAATTATAAATAATAATCTACAATTATGAATTGCCCAAAATGTAAATTTCAAATCACAAAGGAATACATCAATATTATGACAGATGTAGCTCAATGCCAACATTGCGATTATATTTTTAAAATTTCGGAAGTTTTAAGTAACGAAATAGATGATGGCTTTAATATAAACATACCTCCTGATGGCGCTTGGATAAGAACAGAGTTAAATTATATTGTAATTGGTGCAACTACTCGTTCTCCTATAGCATTTTTTTTAGTTCCATTTATGATAGTTTGGTCAGGTGGATCTATTGGAAGTATTTATGGTAGTCAAATAATTAATGGTAAATTTGATCCTGAAATGGCATTATTTGGCATACCATTTATAATTGGATCAATTATTTTTTGGAGTATTGCTGCAATGGCAATTTGGGGAAAAGTAGAAATAACAATTGACAATAATGGCGGAAAAGTATTTACTGGTTTGCAAAATATTGGCTTAACAAAAAAATTTACCTGGGAGGATATTTCAACAATTAAAGAAAACCAAAGTACTTATAAGTTTCCGGGCAGTCAAGGTATGGTTATTTCACTTGAAGGAAAAAAAAGAATTTCATTTGGAAATGGCATTAATGAAAGTAGAAGGTATTATATTTATAGGGCATTAAAAGAAATCATTTTAAAAGTAAAATCTGACAAAAACCTCTTTAGATAATTTTTTTGTAGGAGTTATAGCACTAATTACACCAATGCAAGTGACGTATCTTTTGGTTGGAGTTTTCTTCAACCAAAATCAATAGGATTGTAATTAAAAAGCTAAAATTATACGTAAATAAATTAAACCAAAAAAATATGAAATCAATTAAAGTATTAATCGGAGTGCTAGTTTTAATAGGTTTATTTTCGTTTAAAAACAAACAAAAACTAAATGTAAAGTTAGTTACTGGAACCTATGGCGTTTGTAATGGCAACAATATTTTAAGTTTAAAATTAAAAGACGATAGTACTTTTCAATTCACTGACAATACAAATCCAAATAATAAATTATCAATTAGTGGAAACTGGGAATTGAATAACAATACCATAGTTTTAAAAAACACTGTTTCAGAAACCAATTTTCATAATAAATGGAAATTTGATATTAAATACAATTGCATAAAATCGAGAAAAGGAATTACTTTTTATAGATTATGTAATGACCAAAAATGTAAGTAAA
>JBAXCN010000111.1:0-7312 GCA_037141455.1 Bacteroidota bacterium | reverse complement strand
AGAAGCCCAAAAACTAGAAGCCCAAAAACTTATTCCCAATCAAAGTCTTGCATTTTATTTTTAAATAATCTGTCGTTAAATTTCCTTATCACACTTTCGTATTCAGCGGGGGTAAACATTACTTTTTTACCCATCAAATCAGCAATAATATTATTACCCGAAACCAATCCCATATCATTTTTCATGGTATTAAATGGCTTTGAAAGTATTTGCATTTTACTATCGTAAACATGCAAGCCATAAGCTAATTTATTTCTGTCAGAATATGCTGAAACATCGTAACAGAATGATGCAATAAAAAAATTAAGTGAATCAAAATCAGCAGGTTTTGGAACAGTTTCGTAATTTTCGTTTATAAAAACATGATTAAAATTTTTACTTAAAATTTGATTGATTGAAGTATCGGAAAAGAACAGTAATTTACTAAATTTATATTCCTTCGTCATTTTTTCCATTATCATTTTATTATTCAAATTTTGAACAACATAAATTTGCTTAATTTCAGCTAATCTATTTTGATTTTTTAATGCATTAATTTCATTAATGTTTGGTGTAGGGAACATCACTAGCAAAGTTCCTTTATTGTATTTTAAAACTTGTTTTTGTGTTTCAATATCTAAATTAAAAATTGTTTTACCAATTTGAACTGCACTTAGTTTAATTCCAAATTCTAAAAAACTTGGCCTACCCATTACATAGTTTGATGTGCTTTTATCAGTAAAACTATGGTTGTATTTTACTTCAAAATTTCCAATTTGGCTAAACTTTAAACTTAAACCAATTGTAGCTGCAAAGTCGAAACTACCTGCTTTATTTCTATTCGATTCTAACCCGCCTTGTACAATTCTGTATATTCCATTATCTAATGTTTCGGAATAAGAATACATTAAATAGGAAGGTCTCATACCCAATATAATTTTAAAATCGGTGCTACTTCTATCGGGAATTAAGTGAAATGCAAACGATGGATCAAAGTAGTAAGCACCATATTGAAAATCGTTGTTCTTTTCTCGGCTGCTCATGTAACTTATTGCAACGGGTTCAATGGCATAATCCCATAAACTTACAAAACTATTTACATAATATTTATTTACCGGCCTAGTTAAATAAAGGCTCATTCTAGGTAACAAATTTCCAACTCTATTCCCAAAATTTGTTCCAATTAAATTAAAATTTAAATCCATACCCAAACCAAAATTAAAATTGTCGAGATCCATTTTATGCAAAAGCAATTTTTTATTTGAATTATCTACTATTGGAGCTTTTTTAGGTTTAACCTTTAAAGTATCAGATTGTGCAATTGCCCTATTTTGCATAAACATTAACAGTATCAATAATAAAATAAGTCGAGTTGAATTTTGAGTCATTTGTTTAATTTCTTATAAAGTCAATATTTCTTTTCAAACCGTTGTATTTGGTTCGTTTAACTGGCGAATTTTTAAATAATTCATTAAAAATGTGTTCAGTAATTTCAATCCATTCGTTATTTGTTTTGTTTATTAACTCAGGCTTAGGGCTAAAAAGTGGTTCATTGTGTTGTTTTGAAAATTTGTTCCAAGGGCATACATCTTGGCAAACATCGCAACCAAATGCCCAATCGTTAAATTTATTTTTCATTTCTAAAGGTATTGCATCTTTTAGTTCAATGGTAAAATAACTAATACATTTACTTCCATCAACTATTTTTGGCGATACAATTGCTTCTGTGGGGCATGCATCAATACAAGCAGAACAAGTTCCACAATGGTCGGTAGTTGGTCCATCATAATCTAACTCTAAATCAATAATTAATTCTGATAAAAAATAAAATGAGCCACTGCCTTTATTAATTAAATTTCCATTTTTACCTATCCAACCCAATCCACTTTTTGCAGCCCAAGCTCTTTCTAAAATTGGAGCAGAATCCACAAAAAATCTTCCTCCTACTTCGCCTATTTTTTCGTTAATAAATAAAAATAATTCCTTTAGTTTATCCTTAATTACCAAATGGTAATCAATGCCATAAGCGTATTTCGAAATTTTGGGAGCAGATACATCATTTTGTTTTATTGGTGTGTAGTAGTTATATAATAAGCTTATTACTGATTTTGCATCATCTACCAATAAAGTTGGATTCAATCTTTTGTCAAAATGATTTTCCATGTAAGCCATTTTGCCATTTTTATTTTCTTTTAACCATTGCGCTAACTTGGGAGCTTCATCAGCTAAAAATTCAGCTTTGCTGATACCACAAAAGCCAAAACCCAATCTTTCGGCTTCGTTTTTAATTAGATTTGTATAATGTTTTTTGTTTGGCATAGCAATTGACAAATTTGGTTACTTATATTTGAATTAAAAAGAAAGAAATTATGGTTTACATGGTTGAAATAAAATTGCCTGATGAAATTGATAACAATTTTATGAGAAAAATACCTAGCCATAGGGCTTTTATAAATGTTTTAATTAATAAAGGAAAAATTCAAAGCTATACTATTAATGAAAACAGAACAAAAGGTTGGGTTATTTTTAATACCGAAAACGAAAATGAAGTAAAAAAATTAATTGAACAATTGCCAATTTATGAGTTTATTGGTTATAAAATTCATGGTATTATGGTGCATGACAGTGAAATTTTTAGATTTCCTAAAATGCATATGAATTAAAAAAGCTAATATGCAAAATATTTAAACATAAAATGGATTTTCATATTTTATTATCAAATTTAACAAACCCAACTTTACTTTTTTTTATTTTAGGAATAATAGCAGTAAAACTTAATAGTGATCTTGAAATTCCACCAAGTTCTACTAAATTTATATCGCTATACCTATTATTTGCAATTGGTTTTAAAGGTGGACAAGAACTTGCACACAGCGAGTTTAATGCAGAAATTGCTTATTCATTATTATTCGGAATTTTAATTGCATCGCTAATTCCACTTTATACCTTTTTTATTTTAAAAAGAAAACTAACCATTGCCGATGCAGGAGCAGTTGCAGCAGCATATGGTTCGGTAAGTGCTGTTACATTTGTTGCTGCTTCTTCGTTTTTAGAAATACAACAATTAAAATTTGGAGGACACATGGTAGCTGTAATGGCTCTAATGGAAAGTCCCGCAATTATTGTAGGTGTTATACTTTTAAAATTATATGACAAAGAAAATAAAAGTGAATTAAAATTTTCGGAAGTAGTAAAACATTCAATAACCAACGGTAGCGTATTAATGATTATTGGAAGTTTAATCATTGGCATTATTGCCGACTCGAAACAAGCTGAAGGAATAAAACCTTTTACTACAGATATTTTTAAAGGTTTTTTATCTATTTTTTTATTGGAAATGGGAATGGTTACAGCCAAAAAATTTGCATCATTTAAAAAATATGGCTGGTTTGCTACTAGTTTCGCTATAATTATTCCTTTAATAAATGGCAGTTTAGTTGCAATGGCAAGTAGTTATGTTACACACGATGTTGCAAATAGATTAATGTTTGCTGTATTGGCAGCAAGTGCATCGTACATTGCTGTTCCAGCAGCCATGCGTTTGGCTGCTCCTAAAGCTAATCCTGGCTTGTATATTCCTATGGCTTTGGCAATTACTTTCCCATTAAACATTACGCTTGGAATGCCATTGTATTTGTATATAATAAATTTATAAAACATAATATTTTTTAATAATTATTCTTAATTTTGTATCATAAAAAAAATAAAAAAATGAGAGAAACACAAATTCCTTCAAATGGTGTAGAAACCCAAAATGTAGTAGCAACTTTTATGACTAAAGTATACTCGTGGATGACTTTAGCGTTATTTATTACTGGCTTTATTGCCATGTATGTGGCTTCATCTGAGCAATTAATTAATATTATTTTTGGTTCAAAATTTTTATTTTATGGCTTAATATTAGCTGAGTTTGGATTAGTTTGGTATTTAAGCGCGCGAGTTGCAACACTAAGTTTTACTACCGCTTTAACTATGTTTATTATTTATTCTATTTTAAGTGGATTAACTTTATCGTGTGTGTTTTTGCTTTATACATCAAGTTCTATTGCTTCTACTTTTTTTATTACGGGAGGCACTTTTGCCATAATGAGTTTAGCAGGTTTTTTTACTAAAAAAGACTTAAGTGGTTTTGGTTCAATAATGATGATGGGTTTAATTGGAGTTATTATAGCTACTGTGGTAAATTATTTTTTAAATAGCAGTACTTTAAACTATATCATATCATTTGTAGGTGTAATGGTGTTTGTTGGTTTAACTGCTTACGATACACAAAAACTAAAAAATATTGCAGTGCAAGTTGAAGGCGAACAAGCTAAAAAAGCTTCTATTATGGGTGCTTTAACATTGTATTTAGATTTTATAAATTTATTTTTATACTTATTACGTTTTTTAGGTAACAGAAGATAATTTTTAAAATACACTTATTATAAAATCTGTGAATCTGAAACAAAAACTCAGTTCACAGATTTTTTTATGAATACAACTCTAATTTAAAATCTTCTAATCTTTCAACACCAAATGAATTTTACACAACAACAATTATTTCATTTAACAAAAAATGTTTTTATAAAATGTGGCATGAACGAGGCTGATGCTTTGCTTGCTGCTGATGTTTTAATTGCTGCTGATTTGCGTGGAATTGATTCGCATGGAGTTGCTCGCTTAAGTGGTTATGTTAGGCTTTACGAAGCAAATAGAGCCAACATGAATGTACAACACAAAATAATACATGAAACGCCAAGTACTGCAACTATAGATGCTGACCAAGGATTGGGTTTAGTGGTAGCACCAAAAGCAATGGATTTAGCAATAGAAAAAGCTAAAAATGTAGGAACTGGATGGGTGGCAATTCAAAATAGCAATCATTTTGGAATAGCAGCTTACCATGCTTTAAAAGCACTGCCACATAATATGATTGGGATAGCAATGACCAATGCCAGCCCTTTGGTTGCGCCAACTTTTAGTAAGCAACGCATGTTAGGTACTAACCCAATTTGTTATGCATTTCCAACTGGTAAACATTTGCCAATTGTTATTGACATGGCAACCAGTGCTGCTGCAAATGGTAAATTAGAAATAGCACAAAGAACCAATAAACCAATTCCAAATAATTGGGTGCAAACCAAAGAAGGAAATGAATCGACTAATGCCAATGAACTTGCAAATGGTGGTTCATTATTGCCTTTAGGTGGTCATAAAGGTTATGGATTAGCTAGTATGGTTGACTTATTATGTGGAGTTTTAAGTGGTGCTAATTATGGGCCATGGGTTCCGCCATTTGTTTCGTTTTTAAATCCTATTGAAAACCTTCCTGGAAATGGAATTGGACATTTTTTAGGAGCTATGCGCATTGATGCTTTTAGACCAGCTCAAGATTTTATTGATAACATTGACAATTGGATTGATGCTTTTAAAAGCGCTGAAAAAATTGATGAGAAGCAACCTGTAATTATTCCAGGTGAACCTGAATTTATTTTAGAAAAAGAAAGAAAAATAAATGGCATTCCATTAAACGAAAAAGTAATTGACGATTTAAAAGCATTGGCTACAAAATATAATTTAGCATTTTAATGATTGTAAATAAAAAAATAATATTAGCATCAAAATCTCCAAGGCGGCAAGAATTAATAAAAGGATTAGAAATTCCATTTGAAATAGTAAGCTATGAAGTAGATGAATCGTTTGATGACACTTTAACAAAACACGAAATTCCACTTTACTTGGCTCAAAAAAAGGGGGAAGCTTTTCCAAATATATTATTAGAAAACGAAATATTATTAACTGCTGATACCATTGTTTGGATTAACAACCATGTTTTGAACAAGCCCGAAACAGAGCAAGAAGCATTTGAAATGTTAACCGAAATTGGTGGCACTACCCACGAAGTATTTACAGGTGTTTGTTTAAAATCGAATATTAAAACAGTACATTTTTTTGATAGAAGCGAAGTAACTATAAAACAACTGAACAATGATGAAATTTGGCATTATATAAAAAACTATAAACCATTTGATAAAGCCGGAAGTTATGGCATACAAGATTGGTTTGGTTACACTGCTGTTGAAAAAATTAATGGTTGTTTTTATAATGTAATGGGTTTGCCAATAAATAAAGTTTACAGCGCTTTAAAGGAGTTTTAGAATTTAATTATTTTCATAAAAAACTCCTTCTTTCAAAGAAAAAGTAGAACAATGCAAAGTATTTATCTTCAATTTTTTTAAAACCAAATCAATCATAATAGAGGCTATTGGAATGAATTCGGCTCTATAATCTACCATTCCTTTCAACTTCAATCTTTCATTGATTGTCAATTTTAAAAACAATGCTTTTAATTTTTCGAAATCAATCATTGTAATTTCAGTTAGATTGTTGTTTATGGAGTTCAATTTAAGTTTAAGCTCATTTTGAGCAATATCTTTTATGGTATCAAAACTACCAGCAGTTCCTATTAAAAATTGAGGATTATACTTTTCAATATTTTCTATTAATGTGCTCGTTTTATCTACAAAATGGTTTTTTATTTTTTCAATATCATTCCCACTAAATGGATTATTTGGTTTAAACATTTCAAATAATCTTACAGCTCCAATATCGAAACTTTGTTTCCAATAAATAATTTTTTTATTGCCAATTATAAACTCCACACTTCCACCCCCAATATCCATTACCAACACATTTTCATTTGGAAAATCAAACGATTGCAATGCACCAAAATATATTAATTCGGCTTCTTTGTTTCCATCAATTATTTCAATATCAATATCGAATAAATCTTTAATTTTATTCTTAATTTCAATTCCATTATTAGCATTTCTAATAGCTGAGGTAGCCAATGCAGTGATTTTATCAATTTTATATTTATTAATTATTAATTTAAATTCAGCCAAGGTTTTAATAGAACGTTCAATAGCTTCAGGGGTAATCATATTATTTATTAAACCTCCTTTCCCAATTTTCACAGCAATTTCTATATTTTCATAAACTTCCAATTGCTTGTTTTCTAGTTGCGCTATTAGTAAATTAAAAGTATTCGACCCTAAATCAATAACTGCTTTCATATTGGAAAATAATAAACCTGCTTCAAAATTTAATTTTATTTTTATTAAAAACTAACCATTTTATCTATTCAAAAACCACATAGAAACATAGAAAACAAAGCAAAATCTATGAGCCCTATGCGTCTATGTGGTTCAGTTTTTTTTATTATAACAACCGTTTTTAAGATTTTAAACCACATAGTAACATAGAAAACATAGTAGTAAACTATGAGCCCTATGTGTCTATGTGGTTCAGTTTTTTTTATTATAACAACCGTTTTTAAGATTTTAAACCA
>JBAXCN010000110.1:0-7725 GCA_037141455.1 Bacteroidota bacterium | reverse complement strand
TTATTTTCCTTCAGCTACTTTTTTAATATTTTCTAATCCTTTTTCGTAATCTCCACCTACAAAAAATCCAATCATTAAGCCCATGTATTTGGCCATTCCCTTGCTTTCACCATCCATAGTCCAAGTAACTTTTGTACTATTATCTCCTTCGGGAGTTAAAGTAAAACCGGCACTGCTTGGATCCATTCCTTCAAATTCTAAAGTATATTGATTTGATTGATTTTCAATTGCACTGGTGATGGTTAATTTTCCATTTCCTACATTGCTATTATCGCTTTTCCATTCGTACCAAGCACCCACACCAAAAGTTGAATCGCTAAAAAACCATTTTGTATTGGGGTCTAAATTAGTCCAAGGACTCCATTTATCCCAGTTTTTTAATTCAGTTGTTAACTTATAAATTTTACTAGGCGGTGCATTAACAGAAATGGATCTTTCCATGTGCCATTTTTCGTTAATTGCAAATGAGCCAATCCATAACAAAGTAATTATTACAACTAAACCAATCAATAAATTTTTAATAATTTTCATCTCTTTTGTCTTTTTTTAGTAAAACAAAAGTAAATTTCACATTCAAAAAAACAAATTATTTTTGATTTTTCATTTCTGCAAAATATTTATGAAAATATGGAATTGTTTCAATTCCTTTAAAATAATTTTGAATTCCATAATGTTCATTTGGAGAATGCAAGGCATCGCTATCTAAGCCAAATCCCATTAATACCGATTTTAAACCTAATTCTTTTTCAAATAAAGCAACAATTGGAATACTTCCACCTCCACGGGTAGGAATTGGTTTTTTGCCAAAAGTAGTTTCCATTGCTTTTGAAGCAGCCAAATAGGCAACCGAATTAGTTGGAGTAACTACAGGCTCTCCGCCATTATGTGGTTTAACAATTACTTTTACACCAGCTGGAGCAATGCTTTCAAAATGGTTTTTAAACAAATTAGTTATTTTATCGCTAACTTGGTTTGGTACTAAACGCATACTTATTTTTGCATAAGCCTTTGAAGGTAACACTGTTTTAGCGCCTTCGCCAATGTAACCACCCCAAATGCCGTTACAATCTAAAGTTGGACGAACTCCAGTTTTTTCATATACTGTATATCCATTTTCACCCCAAACATCGCTAATATCTAAATCTTTTTTATAAGCTTCTAAGTCAAAAGGAGCTAGATTTAAATCTGCTCTTTCTTTTTCGGTTAATTCCACAACTGCATCATAAAAACCAGGAATAGTTATGTGGTTGTTTTCATCGTGCATACTCGCTATCATTTTAGCTAAAATATTAATAGGATTGGCAATTGCTCCTCCATAAACACCACTATGTAAATCTCTGTTTGGCCCAGTAACTTCAACCTCTACATAACTTAATCCACGCAAACCCGTATCAATACTAGGGGTGTCTAAAGCTATCATTGAAGTGTCGGAAATTAGAACTACATCAGCTTTTAATTTTTCTTTGTTATTTATACAAAAAGGACCTAAATTAGAGCTACCAACTTCTTCTTCGCCTTCTATCATAAACTTAATATTGCAAGGCAGCGAATTGGTTTTCATCATGTATTCAAATGCTTTTATATGCATATACATTTGTCCTTTGTCATCGCAACTACCTCTTGCAAATATTGCACCAGTTGGGTGCACTTCGGTATTTCTAATTGTTGGTTCAAAAGGAGGAGTATCCCACAATTCTAATGGAACAGCAGGCTGCACATCGTAATGACCATAAACCAAAACCGTTGGCAAGTTTATATCAATAATTTTTTCGCCATATACAATAGGGTAACCTGCAGTTTCACATATTTCTACCTTATCTGCTCCTGCAACTACTAGTTTTTCTTTAATAAAATTAGCAGCCTTAATTACATCATCTTCATAATTTTTGTCTGCACTAATACTTGGAATTCTTAGTAAATCAAAAAGTTCATTTAAAAAACGATCTTTATTTTGTTCAATGTATTCTGTTATCATTTTATATCATTTTAATTGTTAAAACTTGTTTTTCCACATCATGCTTTCTACTGGTTTTACAGTACGTTTGTTATATTTAGCATTCTTTTTGGTGTTGTACATAATTTCTATTTCACCTGCTACTTCAAAATAAATTAATTGCCCAATTGGCATACTAGCATAAATTCTTACAGGTTGTGTACACGAAATTTCTAAAGTCCAAGTATTGCAAAAACCAACATCCCCTTTTCCTGCTGTTGCATGAATATCTATACCCAATCGACCAGTACTGCTTTTACCTTCTAGAAAAGGAACTTGTTTGTGTGTTTCAGTATACTCGGCAGTTACACCTAAATAAAGTGTGTTGGGCTGCAATACAAAACCTTCTACTGGAATTTCAAAAACATCAATTTTATTATGTTCTTTGGCATCTAAAACTCGGTCTTTATAAGTTGCTAAATACCTTCCTAAATGCACATCATAGCTATTGGTACCCAAGCATTCTTTTTTAAAAGGTTCAATTAAAATATTTCCGTTTTCTATTTCTTCAAGTATGCGTTTATCTGATAGTATCATGTATTTTTAAAACTGTTATTTTGAATTGCAATAAAATTAAAATCTTGTTTACTTTGCCAACTATAAATCAACAAAAAAATTGAGGTATTATGCTTTTCTTTTTATCAATGAGAATTGAGAGGTGAGAATTGAGAGATGAGAAATGTGAGAATTAAGAGATAAAGATGAGAATTTATATAAGAAAATTTCAATTTAATTCTCAAGCAAATAAACAGTTCAACAATTAAACAGTTCAACAATTAAACAATTAAACAGTTAACCAATTAAACAGTTAAGCAATTAAACAATTCAACAATTCAACAATATAACAGTTCAACAATATAACAATTCAACAAATATGGAAAATAACTTAGGAATAGGAAGCAGAGTAAAGCACCATGAATATGGCGAGGGTGTAGTAATAAATGTAAAACCAACTACTTATTACATTACTTTTATAAAAGAAGGCGCAAAAGACATTTCGCGAATAAATAATAATTTAGAAATAATAGAAGCAGTAGATGCTCCCGAAGATTTGGTAAGTAGTGCTGAAATTGAAAAAACTTTAATAGGCATTTTACGCAGATGGACTGATGTGCAAGAAGAAGTATTTTTGCATAACAAGTGGCAAGGCGGTAAGTTGGTATTTTATCCGGCTGACAAAAATTTACAAGCAAAAGAAATTCCAGTAGATACTTTTTTTCATAAAATAGTAATGCTAAGAGACCGCCTTAGGGTAATGGAACAAAGAATAAATGCACATAATATTATGACAGATGAAGATAAAATAAACTTACAACAATATATCACTAAAATATATGGTTCGTTAACTTCATTTAACTTTTTGTTTAAATACGCTCACAACCAATTTGTAGGAGAAAAAACCAAAGAATAGAATGTTGAATGCTAAATATTGTCCTTCTACTTCGCAAAGGATGACAATGTATTTTGAATTTCAATTAATTTCAACCCATTAAATTTAACTGAAATTAACTTTTTTAAGGAATTAAACCTTCGGGGAGTTTTAAATAAATGAGTTGTTTTTCATGATCAACTTCATCTATAAAATCATTAACAGCAGGGATTAATAATTCCGAAAAATTGAAAGTTGTTTGAAACATTAATTGTCCGGGCATTTCTAAAATATCTTGAAGAATTCCTAATTCACCTCTATCCAAATCAATTAAAGTATAACCCAATATACTTTCATCAATTTGTTTTTTACTTTTAATGGCTTTTGTAGAATAATAAAGAATATTTCTACTTATAAATTTTTGAATATCCTCTACATTGTTGTAGTCTCTTAGTTTTACTAAGTATTCATTTGGAACTAATTCCCTACATTGTTCCATAAAAAAAGGAACAGGCTTCTGATTTATTTCAATCATAACCCATTCCTTTTGTTTTAATTTTTGATTCGATTCAAGTCTTAATTCACCAATTGTTCCATGCGATTTTAAAACAGAACCCACAATAATGAAGTCTTTTAGTTGTATTGACTTCATAAAAAATTTTATTCAGCCGAATCTGTAGCTTCTTCAATAGTAGCTGGCTCTTCAGCAGCAACTTCTTCTACTAATTCAGCAGCAGCAGCGGTTGCAGCAGCATCTAATGCAGCTTGTTTTTCAGCAATTTTAGCTAATCTAGCAGCATTTGCTTTTGTTTCAGCAGCTAAACGAGCTGTTAAAGTTTCGTTTAATTTCGATGATTGTTTTGAAACATGTGCTTCTACTTTGGCGTTTTTCTCTTCTAACCATTTTGCTAATTTTACATCAGCTTGTTCTTGAGTTAATGCGCCTTTGCGAATACCTGCATTTAAATGACGTTGTAATAGAACGCCTTTGTAAGAAAGTATTGCTCTTACTGTATCAGTAGGTTGAGCTCCATTTTCTAACCATTTAATGGCTTTTTCATTATTTAATTCAATAGTTGCAGGAACGGTTTGTGGTTTGTATGAACCTATTAGTTCAATAAACTTACCATCTCTGGGTGCACGAGAATCTGCCACTACTATGTGGTAATAAGGTGCTTGCTTACGTCCGTGACGTTGTAATCTGATTTTTACTGACATTTTTTTAAATTAATTAAATTTATGTGATTTCCCTTTTAAAAATTAAAAGGGCTGCAAATGTCGTGATTTTTAGGAAGAAACCAAATGTTTTTTTGTTTTAAGCAAAAACTTTTTCTAAAATTCTTATCGAAACTTCTTCCATCGGATTTTCTCTATCCAATAAAGGGTTTATTTCAGTAATTTCAAAAGCAACGGTTTTTGGGTTTTTTAATAAGTTTTTTAATAAATAAACAGCTTCATCTTCGCTTAATCCATTAGGAACAGGTGTTCCAGTTCCAATTGAAATATTCGGATCTAAACTATCTACATCAAACGAAACATATATTAAATCACACTCTTTTAATTGATTAATTGATTCCTCTAAAATACTTTCAATACCTTTTTTCAATCTATCTTGTGGAGTAAAAAAAGAAATATTCATATTCCTTAGCAAAATTTCCTCATCTTCTTCAAAGTCTCTTAAATCAATAAAAACCAAATCGGAAGGATAAATTTTAGGTGCAATCTTTTTACTTCCTAAATTTACCAAATTTTGCCATAATTGAATTGATTCTTCGTCTACTTCATTTGCATCTTCCACTAAATCGTTCACGGCCAAAGCTGCTGCCAAAGGCATTCCATGCATATTTCCACTTGGAGTAGAATAAGGACTATGTAAATCGGCATGGGCATCTATCCAAATTACACCTATTCTTTTATCAGAATAATAGTTTTTAATTGCAGATATGCCTGCACAACCGTTGCTATGGTCGCCACTAATTATAAATGGAAATAAATTATTTGATAAAACTTTTTCAATTCCTTCAATGGCTAATTCTTGAACTTCAATAATAGACTCAATATTTTTATTGAAGGGATATTCAATATTTTCTACTAAATCATCTGCAACAATTCTTAAATTGTTGGCTTGCCATAAAGGTTCAATTTTATTTTTTTTTATTAAATTTACTAATGCTTGAGGACCAAGCTTAGCTCCTTTTTTTCCTGCACCGAAATCAGATTCAATGGTTATTATTTCTATACTTCGCACTAAGATTTTATTTGAATTTATACAGTGTCAAAAATAGGCTTACTTTACTATTTAGCCAAATTTTATTGTAATTTATAAGTCAATAGTTTAATTACTAATACTATTTACTTTGTGTTTTCTTCAATTGTTCTCAACTTTTCTTCACAAAATTTAACTAACTCTTTGGCTTCTTTAAGTTTTATTGATAAAGCTTCCAAATCAATTTCGTTGCTTTCTATTTTTGAAACTATTTCTTCTAGTTTCAATTGAGCTTCACTAAACGTTAATTCTTTATTCTTCATTTTTACTTTCATTTATATTTTTAATAACACTTTTCAGTGTTTTATTTTTAAAAATAGTTTCTATTTCATCTCCAATTTTTAATAATGATGGATTTGAAACAATCACATTATTAATTTTTAAAATTGCATATCCTTTCTTTAATATATTGTTAGGATCAAAACTCATCAATAATCTTTTTAAATTTAAAATACTTTGTTTGGCTCTTTCAATTTTTGAATGTGCATTTTGTTCTATTTGATTTAGTTGATACAACAAATTATTTTCAAACATAAAATTATGTTCAACTATATGAGCGGCAACTTTGGTTGGTGTTTTTAATTGTCGTGCCATTAAATCAACAATGGATGTATTTCTATCGTGACCAATACCAGTAAAAACAGGAATTTGAAAATTGGCAACTAGCTTTGCTAATTCATATTGTTCAAATGGTTTAAAATCGGTTTCGCTCCCTCCTCCCCTCACCATTGCCACACAATCGTATTGATTATTGCTTGCAAATATTTGCTCAAATTGTTTGATGATGTTTTCGTGTGCATTTTCCCCCTGAATTTGACATAAATACTCATCTACTTTAAATGCATAACCATAATTATTATTCAATAATTCATTATTAAAATCGCGCTGTCCGTCAGAATTTTGAGCAGTTATTAAAGCAATTTTTTGAATAACAACTGGCAATTTTAGTTTTTTATTTGGCGTAAAATATTGCTCTTCAACTTTTATAATTTGACCACTGCTTTCATCAACCAAGCGTTTTAAAGTTGCTTGCTTTTGCAATTCTATTTGACCCAAAGCAAAGCTATTATCAATTTCCAACACATCAAAACTTAAACCGTATTTTATGCTATATTTAACTTTTACCTTACACACAATTTGTAATCCATTGGTAAAAGGTTGTTGGGTTAAACGTTCAAATTGTTCAATAAATACATAACCTTGACTCCAAGCTGTGGCTTTCATTTCCGCTATAATTTCCGTATCTTTTTTTTCAATGAGTTTCAAAAAACACCATCGTTTCGATTCGTATTTTTTCACATCAGTTATTTCGGCTTTTATCCAAAATGTTTGGTAACCAAACTGACTTTGTAAGGTTTCATCTATTTTATAAAGTAACTGAGAAAGATTTATAGCCTGCATTTATTATTTGGAGATTTAGCGAATTTTGACTTGTAAATTTCAAAGTTGAATGATTAGAAGATTTTGAATTTAAACAGAACTTATTAAATGTTTTTCATTGTAAAGTGGAGGTATTTATTGCTTAAAAGTTGTAATCAAATTAATCAATTAAATAATCTCCACTCTCACATACAATGCAAAATTGTTTGTTAAAAACAATATGCAATTATACTAATATTTTTAGTAATATTGTACTAAATATTTTAGTATGAACAAAATTTCGAGTAATATTAAGTATTTAAGACAGTTAAAAAAATGGTCGCAAGAGCAAATGGCTGCCGAATTAGAAATAAACCGTGCTCGAATTGGTTCTTATGAAGAAGAACGTTGCGACCCACCAATGGATACTTTAATCAAAATTTCGAATTTGTTCCATGTTTCTATTGATGCATTAGTAAAATGCGATTTAAGTAAAGTTGAATCAAACTCATTTATAACCGTTGGCGAAAACAGAATTTTGTTTCCTATTATGGTTGACAAAAATAACAACGATTTGGTGGAAGTAGTTACCGCAAAAGCTTCAGCTGGATATTTAAATGGATATTCCGACCCTGAGTACATTGAAAATTTACCACAAATGAATTTGCCTTTTAAAGTAACTGGCAAACACAGGGCTTTTCCTATTAAAGGCGATTCGATGCCACCACTTAAAGATGG
>JBAXCN010000109.1:0-7817 GCA_037141455.1 Bacteroidota bacterium | reverse complement strand
GATGCAAAATTAGGTAAGCAACTAGCAAAAACACAATTGCAGTTCGGCTTTAGCCAAGAAGCAAACTTAGGCAAGCAACTAGCAAAAGATCCATTGCCGTTCGGCTTTAACCAAAGGAAAAGGAAAAAAGAAGAAAATTTCATACAAAAAAAATCCTTTGAAATAGCTTTTATACATTTTCTAAAGAATCTCATATAAAAAATATTTAAATAGCAACTACCGTGTATTCGTAGCTTTCCATAATTAAGTTAGCCAATAATTTGGTACATGCAGTTTCCACCTGCTGTTTGGCTTCTACTTCCGAATTTGCCTCTACTTCTAAGGTTATGTGTTTCCCTATTCTTACGTTCGATACAGTTGGTAAGCCAATATTGGGCATAGAACCTGTTACCGCTTTTCCTTGAGGATCGAGTAATGCCTTGTGTGGCATAATGTTTATATGTGCTTCAAATTTCATTTTTTTGATTGTATGTTATTGTAAATTGAAAATAAAATATATAAAATAATACTAATGTTAATACCTAAATAGCCAAATGCAAATAAACTAATCAAACAGCATAATAAAAAGATATAACGCAATTGATTTTTTTGCCAAGTAAAACTTTTAAATTTTAAGGCAAAAAGTTGCAACTCGGCTACTAATAAATAGGCACTAACAAATGGGAATATTAATAAAAACCATTGGCTTATAAAAAAAGGAAATTGGTTTACTACAAATGGAATAGCGGAAATAAAAAGAGAATTTGCAGGAGTTGGTAAACCAATAAAAGATTCAGTTTGCCTGGTGTCAATATTAAATTTTGCCAATCGAATAGCTGAAAAAACAGGAATTAAAAATGGAATATAAGCCAAAATATTAAATTGGTTAAAGTCGATTGGAATATTGGTAAGTTTATAAAAAATAAAACCTGGTGCAACACCAAAACTTACACAATCTGCCAAAGAATCGAGTTGTTTTCCTATTTCGGAATTTGCATTTATAGCCCTTGCCACAAACCCATCAAAAAAATCGAGAATTGCTGCTGCTGCAATAAAATATGCAGCTAATTCTAAATTACTTTCTACCAAACAAGCTACTATTGAAAGACATCCAAATAATAAATTAAATGATGTAAGTGCATTCGGTATCTGTTTTTTCATTATTAAAAGGAAATTTTTTTGCAAAGTATTCTATATTTAATAATTTGACAAAATACTGTTAATATTAATGTGATTTTATGCTTAAATATTATACTTTTGGCATTTAAATTACACTTTGCTAATGAGATATTATTTATTACTTGTATTCAATTTTCTTTTTACTTCTCTTATTTTTTGTCAGGAAAACCAAGTGAAACTAAACAAAAACGGAAAATTAATTTCTTTAAATTTAACAAAACAAGCTACACACGAAAACATAAATGGCAAAGTAAACTTAGCAATTTTAACCGATAACAACGACATAATAGAATTAAATAATATTGACGAATCGGTTTTTAAATGTGGTAAACGCCTTTACACCAAAACTGCTAAAATAGTTCTAATGGAAAAAGAAAAAACCTATGTTTCATTTGCACCAATAAATATTTATATAGTTTGTATAAAGAATACAAATAAAGTAAAAGTTTACTTTTCTGGTAAAGTAAGACACAATAAAACAATTATTTCTATAAACTCTTATTTAACTATAATAGAAACACCAAAAAAAAATATAACAATTAAATAAAAAATAAATGATTAAAAGAATATTTACAATTTCATTTCTGATAATTGCAATTGGAAACACAATTGCTCAACAAGTAAATAAAGTTCCACACCGAAACTTAATAGAAGCTAAAAATGCTATTGAACTTCAGCAAATTTACGATGAAAACATACAAGCAGAATTAAAATACGCCAAAGAAGTTTTGGGTTTATCAATCGAACCCATCTATTACAAAAACGGAACAGTTGTTCAATTGGTAGGAGTTGAACAAAATGGCATGCCTAAATACATTAAAACCGATAATACTGGTGCCGCTAGAACCATTGGAACAGATAAAGTTAACCCAGGTGGAAGTTTGGGTTTAAGTTTAAGTGGAAGCGGAATGACAAACAGAATAGGCGTTTGGGATGGTGGAGCAGTGAGGTTAACTCACCAAGAATTTCAAGGAAGAGCAGTTCAAACAGACGGACAAACAACAGCAATTGACCATGCAACACACGTAGCAGGAACAATGGTTGCGGGCGGAGTGAGTGCCTCTGCAAAAGGAATGGCTTTTCAAGCACCAATAAAATGCTACGATTGGAACAACGATAACTCTGAAATGTCTGCCGCTGCCGCTGCAGGTATGCTTATTTCAAACCATAGTTATGGAAGTATTTGTGGTTGGGATTACGATGATGCAAATGCACAATGGAGGTGGTATGGCAATACAAGCGTAAGTACAGCAGAAGATTTAGATTTTGGATTGTATGACTCTAAAGCGCAACAATGGGATCAAATGGTTTACAATAATCCGTTTTATCTTCCTTTTAAATCGGCAGGAAACGACCGTGGTGATGCACCAAGTGGCAGCTCTCCAAGAGTTTACTTTGATAATAATAATGGAATTTGGACTCCATTTACAGGAACTGTTCCACCTGCCGATGGGCAATACGATTGTATAACTACCTATGGAAATGCAAAAAATATAATGACTTTAGGAGCAGTAAACAAAATAACCAATGGCTGGACAAGCGCAAGCTCAGTAGTTATGAGTAGTTTTAGTGGATGGGGCCCAACTGATGATGGCAGAATTAAACCAGATATTTGCGCAGCAGGAGTAGATTTAAACTCTAGTTATTCTGCATCAAATACCGCTTATGGTTTAAGCAGTGGAACATCTATGTCGTGCCCAAATGCAAGTGGTTCAGCATTATTAATACAACAACATTTTAATAATTTAAATAATCGTTTTTTAAGAGCTTCAACTTTAAAAGGGTTAATTATTCATACTGCTGATGAAGCAGGTGCAAATCCAGGCCCAGATTATAGTTTTGGATGGGGATTAATGAATACGGCTAAAGCGGTACAAGCAATTACCGATAGCAATACAAATAATATAATTGAAAATCAAATAACTACTACACTAACTCCTTACACAAGAACTGTTGTTTCAGGAGGATTGGTTCCTTTAAAAGTAACTTTATGTTGGACCGATGTTGCTGCTTCAGCTTCTAGTTCTACCATTCTTGACAATCCAACTTCAAAATTAGTAAACGATTTAGACGTAAGGCTAATCAGACAAAGTGATAACCAAGAGTTTTTTCCTTATATACTAAACCCTGCTACACCAAATGCAGCCGCTACAACAGGCGATAATTTTAGAGATAATGTAGAACAAATATTAATTGCTGCACCAACCGCTGGTTTATACACAATAAGAATTACCAGCAAAAGAACTTTGGCAAATAATACCAATCAAATATTTTCATTAATAATTGGAGGTATATCTTCAACTCCTCGCGCTAACTTTACATCATCAACACAAAATACTTGTGCAAATAGTAATATAACATTTACAAATACTTCATCGAATGCTACCAGTATTCAATGGTATTTTCCTGGTGGAGTTCCTGCAACTTCAACTGCTGCAAATCCGGTTGTTTCTTATCCAGCTTTTGGAAAATATTCAGTTGCCCTAAAAATATCTAATATTGCAGGAACTGACTCTATTTACAAAACAAACTTTATTTCAGTTGGCGGAATGTCATTGCCTTTAATTGAAACATTTGAAACCAATTCAACTACAGCAAATTTATGGAAAATAAACAATGTTTATAGCGATACTTTTGGTTGGAAAAAATATTCAATTGTTGGTACAACACCGGGAAATACTGCTATGGGAACCAATAACTACGATAATATTATTACAGGTAAAAGATACCAATTGATTACTCCTCTTTTAGACTTAAGAGGAATGCAAAGTGCTAGTTTAGATTTTCAACATGCTTATACAAGATATGCATTAAACGACAAAGATTCATTAGTAGTTAGCATTAGTACTAATTGTGGAGCTACTTGGATCAGATTATATGGTGCTCAAGAAACAAGACCAAATTCAGGTTCAAAACTTGCAACTTTTACCAGAAATGGAGAACCAAATCAATTAACATCCACTTTATTTTTTACTCCAACAAGTCTAAACGATTGGTGCAGCTCAAATGTAAACAGTACCAATTGTAACAATATTAGCTTAAATTCTTATGTTGGGCTAAGTAGTGTTCAAATTAGGTTTGAAAGCTATTGCGGTAGTGGAAACAATTTATACATTGACAATGTAAACATTACTGGTACTCCTTTTACTCCAAAAGCGGGCTTCATTTCCCCAAACTCAGTTTGTAGTAACCAAAACTTTACATTAACCGATACTTCTTTAAATAACCCAAATAATTGGCTTTGGAATATTACAGGACCTGAAAGTAAAACATCTACTTTAAAAAATCCTGTTTTTTCATTAACAACACCAGGGTTTTATAATGTTAAACTTAGAGTAAATAATGTTACTGGCAGCGATAGCATAACAATTAATAATGCTTTTGAAGTTAAAAGTACACCAGCAAATCCTGTAGTTTCGTTAACAGGTTCTTTGGCCATTTGCGATAATGATTCAACTATACTTACTACCAATGGAACCAACCTACAATGGTACAAAGATAGCGTTGCTATAAATGGGCAAACAAATGAAATATATAATAACAAACAAGGAGGGAAAATTGCTGTTAGAACTACTATAAATGGCTGTTCGGCTCAAAGTGCTATTTTCAATTTTGAAACAGGAACAAGGCCTCCAGTTGCCATAGTTACAAAATCATTAACCGGAAATGTATTTTGCGATGGAGGCTCATTTACACTTTCATCGAGTGCTGCAACAAATAATCAATGGACTAATAATGGAATTGATATTCCTAGCCAAACTAACACTTCATTTAATTATAACGATTCTGGTGTATTTGCTGTAAAAGTGTTTAATGGCGTTTGCTTCTCTACGTCTATACCCATAGCAATTGCTAAAATTCCTCGTCCTGTTACTTCAGAAATTAAAGAATCGAGAAAAGCATATAAAAATGACACAACTGTTTACAGTGTAACTGGTAGTCCTAATTCTACTTTTACTTGGTCAGCTTCGGGAGGAACCATTCAAAGCGGACAAAATACTAATACCGTTGTAGTACTTTGGAGTACTGGAAATAATGGTGTTGTACAAGTGTCGGAAAAAGGATTGAATGGCTGTGTTGCTGCCACTAAAACTTTACCTGTTGGTATTTGGAATACAAGCGTAAATTCAATTAAAAATGAAAGTGAATTTGTTATTTATCCTAATCCGGCTAATAATTTTATTCAATTAAAATATAATGGGAAAACGTTATCAAATGTTGAAGTTAAAATATTTGATATTTTAGGTAAAATTGTATTTACTAAAAATGTAAATTTAACACAAAGCGATGAACAAACTATTGATGTTAGCTCACTTCCCAAAGGTATTTACATAGTTAAAATATCAGGAAACGACTTTACAAATAGTAAACTTATTACCAAAGAATAAATTTAAAAACCCGTTTTAATAAAAAAGAACATGCTTTATAGTGTGTTCTTTTTTGTTTAAAGTAAAATAAAATTGAACGAAAAATACAGATTATTTAATCAATTAACAGCCGATCAGCTAAGGCGCAAACAAGAATTTTGCAATGTATTGGTTAGGTTTATTCCAAGAGAAGCTGTAGAGTATTGTGCTGAACTCATTATTTTTTACGATTTGCATTTACATGTAGAAAATGAAAGAAAAAGCAAATATGGAGATTATAGCCCCCATAGCGGAAAAGGAAATAGAATAAGTATTAATTTTAACTTAAGTAAGTTCGATTTTTTAATCACTTTCATTCACGAACTTTCTCATCACACTGCCTATTTAAAATATGGGCAAAAACATGATCCACATGGTGAAGAATGGAAAAATGAATTTAAAAAAAATATGATTCCATTTTACGAACATGAAATTCTTTTTCCAAAAGATTTAAAAACGGTATTAGCTAAACACATGCAAAATCCAAAATACTCTCATGCTGCCGATTTAAAGCTTTTGCAAACTTTAAAAAAATATGATGCAAAAAAAACCAATACAATAACACTTTCCGAATTAAAAAATGGGACTTTATTTAAAATGAAAGATTACCCTGACGTTTTAAAAAGAATTGAAAAACTTAGGACTTATATTTTATGTGAGGCAGAAAACGGTAAAAAATTCAGGGTTCATGCCATGGTTGAAGTAACAGTTATTGAAAATCAAAAAGATGACTAAACAAATACCAAAACAAAATATAAAAAATGGTTGTTAAATATTTTATATAATCTACTTTTGCAAAAAGTATTTTTTTAAATATTAATAAAATGATAACAATAAGCGAAAAAGCAAAAAAACGTATAGCCGAATTAAAAATTGAGCAAAACTATAGTCCATCTCACTTTTTAAGAATTGGCGTGGAGAGTGGCGGTTGTTCTGGACTTTCTTATAAATTAGATTTTGATACTGAATTTAAAGATGGTGACGAAAAATTTGGAGACAATGGTGTAGAATTAGTTACAGATAAACGCAGTGTTTTATATTTATTTGGAACTGAATTAGATTTTTCGGACGGATTAAATGGAAAAGGATTTACTTTTATTAATCCAAACGCCTCACGTACATGTAGTTGTGGAGAAAGTTTTTCAGTATAAACATTTTTTTTAAAGAGTGTTTGATTTTTAAATCAAAAACATATATTTGCAGCCCTTTATTACTATTGATAAATAGTTAATAAATATAAAATATTAAAAATATAACACAATGGCTAATCATAAATCAGCAATAAAACGTAACAGAAGCAATGCAACAAAGCGTTTACGTAACCGTTACCAAGCAAAATCAACTCGTAGTGCAATAAAAGAGCTTCGTTTATCTGAAGACAAAGCTGCCGCTTCGGAACTATACAAAAAAGTAGCTAGTATGTTAGATAAATTGGCTAAAAGAAGCATTATCCATAAAAATAAAGCTGCTAACCAAAAATCTAAATTAGCTAAATTGGTTAGTAAAATTGGAACTGCAAAAGTTAAAGTTGCTAAATCGACAAAGAAAAAAATTGTTAAATAAATAATTTTTAACATTTAAATAATTATAGCAAAAGCTTACTCATAAATAATGAGTAAGCTTTTTTGTTTTACAATGTTTTCAATTAATTTGCATAAAAAAAAATTAAATAATGGAAGACAGTTCGGCTAAATTTGGTGGAATTAAAACTTGGGCAGAAGACGACAGACCAAGAGAAAAATTTTTACTAAAAGGGAAACTATCATTAAGTAATGCCGAATTGCTTGCTATTTTAATTGGAACAGGAACTAAAAATGAATCTGCAGTTGATTTGGCAAGAAAAACATTGCAGTTAACAGCCGATAATTTAAACGAATTAGCTCGTTTAACCATAAACGATTTAACAAAAGTAAAAGGAATAGGTGAAGCAAAAGCAATTACCATTGCGGCCGCACTTGAACTTGGGCGAAGAAGAAAAGATGAAGAAGCCAAACAAATAGAAATTATTAAAACATCAAAGCAATGTTTCGATTATTTTGAACCTTTAATTGCCGATTTACCACACGAAGAATTTTGGATTCTATTATTGGCTAGAAATAATAAAGTAATAGCCCGAAAAAAAATAAGTGAAGGGGGAATTGCCGGTACTGTAGTTGACTTTAAAATAATATTTAAATACGCAATTGAAAATTTAGCAAGCCAAATAGTGCTTTGCCATAATCATCCATCGGGAAATACAAAACCAAGCGATGC
>JBAXCN010000108.1:0-8019 GCA_037141455.1 Bacteroidota bacterium | reverse complement strand
GCATCGGCTATACTTTGTAAGCCCGAAGCACATAAACGATTAACTGTATTACCACCAACTGTAATGGGCAAACCTGCTAATAAAGCGCTCATTCTAGCTACGTTTCTATTGTCTTCACCCGCTTGATTGGCAGCGCCAAAAATTACATCCTCAATTTCATTGATATCAATGTTTGGATTGCGAGCTAATAAAGCTTTAATCACCTCTGCTCCCAAATCATCAGGGCGAATGGTACTTAAAGCTCCTCCAAATTTACCAACGGGCGTTCGCACAGCATCAATAATAAAAACGTCTTTCATGTTATGTTTGTTTAAAATAATTGCTTGGCAAAGCTAATGCTACTTTTCATTTTTAAAAATTACAATAAAGAATTATGTGCCGCCAAAAACAAACTTTACTAAAATTCACGTCAAAGCATTATTACAAAGGTTTTTTAAGAAAAAAATTGAAAACCTTTGTTGTTTTGGTATAAATTGCAGCACTTTTAAAACATATAAACAAATGATTCAACGCATTCAAACCGTATATTTAATTGCTATTATTGTACTTACATCAATTATGTTTAGTGGCAGTTTACTTTCACTCAAACAACCAAACCCTACTAATGGAGTTGATGAATATGACCTAAATATATTTTATTTTAAAGTAACAGAAGTACAAAAAAGCATGGTAGGCGGGCATGAAACACAAACTTCTGCTATCAAATCAATGTCTATTCAATACGGCTTAATTGCCATTGCTGCAATTTTAATTGGGTTAACTATTTCAATAATTTTTAGTTATAAAAACCGTGAAAAACAAATGAAGTTAACACGTTTAAATTTTCTGGTAATGGCCATGCTGTATTCGGCAGTTTTTGCAAAAGCCATTAATTATATTCCAGGTTTTGAATTTAGTAAATTAATGCCATACAGCACTTTAGGTATAATGCTAATGATTTTTAACTTTTACCTTAACTGGCGCGTTTTACGTTTAATTAAAAAAGACGATGATTTAGTCAAAAGTGCAGATAGAATTAGGTAGTATTTATTTTTTAAAACCTGATTTTCATATAGTAATATTGTATGAAGCACTATTTAACATATATTGTAAAAGTTTTAAAACAGTTACAATAAAATTTATAACTTGTTTCGAATAAATAACATTTTAAAAAACAATTTTTGAACTTTAACGATTTTAATTTTGATGAAAAGCTATTAGATGGCTTATCTTCAATGGGTTTTAATAAACCCACTCCTATTCAAGAACACGCCATTCCTTTAATTTTAGCAAACAAAGATTTAATAGCTTGTGCGCAAACTGGAACAGGAAAAACAGCAGCTTATTTGTTACCCATTTTGAATAAAATAGTACAAAACAAAACAAGCAACTTAAATACTTTGATTATTGCTCCAACCAGAGAATTGGCGCAGCAAATAGACCAACAAGTAGAAGGTTTTGCTTATTTTTTAGGTGTTAGTTCTATTTCGGTTTATGGTGGTGGAGATGGTGCTGCTTTTGAACAACAGAAAAAAGCCATGCGCGAAGGTGCAGATATTATTATTGCTACTCCCGGAAGGTTAATTGCTATGCTTACTTCTGCAGGTTCTGTTAATATGAGTTCATTGCAACATTTGGTGCTTGACGAAGCAGACAGAATGTTAGACATGGGTTTTCATGATGACATAATGCGGATTATTAACTATTTACCAAAAAATAGGCAAACTGTACTTTTTTCAGCTACCATGCCTCCTAAAATAAGGAGTATGGCAAATAAAATTTTAACCAATCCAGAGCAAGTAAATATTGCCATTAGTAAGCCCGCAGAAGGAATTTTACAACAAGCTTACATGGCTTTTGACACTCAAAAAGTGACATTGGTTAAACATATTTTAACTGAAAAAGAACACAACAGTGTAATCATTTTTGCAAGTACCAAAGAAAAAGTAAAGGAACTAGGTAAAGAACTATACCAATCGGGGCTATCCATTAAAGCATTTCACAGTGATTTAGAACAAGCAGAACGCGAACAAATAATGCTTGCCTTTAAAAATAAAGAAGTTCAAATTTTAATAGGTACCGATATTCTTTCGCGAGGAATTGATGTTGATGGAATAAGTTTGGTAATAAATTTTGACGTACCACCCGATCCTGAAGACTATATTCACAGAATAGGCCGAACTGCAAGAGCAGAAACTACAGGAACAGCCATCACTTTTATTAACCCAAAAGATCAACGCAGGTTTTTTGGCATTGAAAATTTAATAGGCACTGAAATTCCAAAATTGGCATTACCCGTATTTTTAGGCGAAGCACCAATATACGAACCTGAGAAAAAAATGGACAGGCCTGTGGGTGGTTTTAAGAAAAAAAATGGCTTCAAAAAGAAATTTAAACCCAATAGTAAACCAAAAGCACAATAAAAGTATAATCCATTTTACTAAAAAAATATGGGACAAAAGAAATTAAAACGCTTTTCAGAATTTATAGAATTGCCAAATTGTTTTGATTTTCCTTTCCATTTAAAAGGAAAATGGAAAACTGATGTATTTAAAAACAATAAACCTTTGGTGCTCGAATTGGCTTGTGGAAAAGGAGAGTACACGGTTAATTTAGCGCAACAAAATATAGAAAGTAATTTTATAGGAATAGATATAAAAAGCAACAGAATGTGGAAAGGTGCTACTATTTCGAAAGAATTAAAATTAACCAACACTGGATTTGTTCGATTATCAATTAATAAAATTAATACGTTTTTTGACCAAAATGAGGTTGATGAAATTTGGATTACCTTTCCTGATCCATTCCCAAAAGATAGACATGAAAAATATAGATTAACTCATCCTGAATTTTTAACTTATTATAAAAATATTTTAAAAAAAGGTGGTATAGTTAACTTTAAAACAGACGATGATAACCTATTTGAATATACTTTAGGAACTTTGGAAAAAGTAAATATTAAACCAATTGAACTAATAAATGATGTTCATAACGACACTCATCAATACCATCAGCTAAGAGATATAACTACCCATTACGAAAAGCTATTTGCAGCAAAAGGAAGAACTATTAAATACTGTAAATTTACTTTAGATAGCTTGACTTATACTCCCCAACCTGTAGTTTTTGAACATAAAATTTCAATAAATTCAAAATAAAAATGCTAATAGTTTCGTTATTAAACTACTAACTTTTTAAAAAAGTAAGTAAAATACTTTGTACTTTTAAAAAAAATTATAATTTTGTCTCCTATGAAATTAATGAAGTCATTATTTTTTTCTTTACTTGTGGTACTAAGCTTAACTAAAGTAAAAGCTCAGCAAATTGAAATTGGTTTACTACTTGGTACTTCCCATTATTTAGGCGATTTAAGTGATGAAAAAATAAATTTTAAAAACACTTATTTTGCTGCTTCCCTATTTGGCAGGTATAACTTTTCTAATAAAGTTGCTGTTAGTGGAATGGCTAGTTTTGGCACTGTTAGTGGCGATGACAAACAAAGCTCACTAGAATCATCAAAATTAAGAAACTTGAACTTCTCTTCTAGTATTTATGAATTTAGCGTTCGTTTAGAATATAATTTATTAAAGAATGATTTAAGAAATATTAGCAACCGTCCATTTATTCCTTACGTATTTGCAGGTTTAGGAGTTTTTAAATTTAACCCTCAAACAACTTATTTAGATGCGGCTGGAACAAAAATAACTAAAGAATTACAGCCACTTGCTACCGAAGGACAAGGCTCAACGGTTTATAATGAAAAGAAAAAATACGATTTAACTGAAATAATTATTCCTATGGGAATTGGTTTCAGAACTAGAATTAGCGATGCATTTTATTTAGGAATAGAAGCAGGAGTTAGATTTACTACCACTAACTATTTAGATGATGTAGGAGGAAACTATGCTGACAACACCGTAGTGAGAGCAAATACAGGATTGGTAGCGTCTCAATTGGCCGATAGAAGGTGGGAAGTTAGCCCTACAGACGGGCAAGGTTTTTATAAAGAAAATGAAAAGAGAAGCAGAAGATCACTCCTAGAAAATGATGCTTACTTTATAACAGGAATTACATTTTCATACATGATAAGAAGTAAGGGTCAAGCTTGTCCGACTTTCAATTAATAAAATTTTGAAAAAAATAATCTTTATATTTTTACTATCAATAAATTTAAACGCATTTGCGCAAAGAATTGATATTGGTTTTGGACTAGGGCTAGCTAATTATTGGGGCGATTTAGCTCCCAGCATTGCTTTCAATGAAACAAAATTTGCTAGTAATGTATTTGCTAGATATAACTTAACTACTTCCTGGTCTTTAACTGCTCAATATTCATTGCTTCAAGTAAGTGGAAATGATAAAAATTTTGAATTTAATAAATACCGTAATTTAAATTTTGTAAGCAATATTACCGAATATGCTGGTTTAATTGAATACAATTTTGCCGATTTTGGGTATGGTGTACTCGATAGAAAAATAACAGGTTACATTTTTGGTGGATTTGCTTTAGCAAAATTTAACCCTCAAACACGTTATGCAGGTGAAGTTGTTAACTTAAGAGATTTAAAAACAGAGGGAGTTGCTTATGGGACATACACTTTTGCAATCCCTTTTGGAATAGGTGCTAAATGGATTTTTGCTCGTAATTTAAGTTTAGAAGCAAATTATAATATTCGTAAAACTTATACTGATTATATTGATGACGTAAGTGGAGTTTATACCGACTTAAGCAGTAGCAGCATAAGAACACAACAAATAGCAGATAGAAGTTTTGAAATTTTTGGCTCTTCTCCTACAGTTGTTGGATCAAGAAGAGGTTCAGATAATTACAACGATTGGTACATGACATTCACTACCACATTGGCTTATCGTTTACCTGGCCGAATTAAGTGTCCTACTTTTTATTAAATTAATTATTTAACAAAAGCATCCGTATCTTGATTTATGTGTTGCTTTAATTCTTTTAAAAAAATTCTTCTTTGAATATTTACCGCACCCATACTTAATAAATGTGGATTTTCAACTTGGCAATCAATAAAATGAAAGTTAAATTGTTGAAGGTATTTACTCAAATAAATTAAAGCCATTTTACTTGCATTACTCATAATGCTTACCATGCTTTCGCCCATAAAACATTTGCCTAAAGCTACTCCATATAAACCACCAACAAGTTTTTTTTCAAACCAAACTTCTACACTGTGTGCGTGTCCTTTTAAATGTAAAATATTGTAAATATCTTCTATTTCTTCGCTTATCCATGTACCTTCATTTTTTAATCTTTCTGTTCTACATAAATTAATTAATGCCGAAAAATCTTTATCAATTGTACATTCAAACTTATTCGATTTAATAAGTTGTTGCATGCTTTTTGAAATTTTTACTTTTGATGGATATAAAACTGTTCTAGGATTTGGGCTAAACCACATAGGCAATTCGCCATCGTTAAACCAATGAAATATTCCTTTTCTGTAAGCTTTTAATACTAAATCGGGACTCATTTTACCACCAACTGCAAGTAATCCATCTTTCCGAGCAGTATATACCGAATCAGGAAATATATCGTCAATAATAAAATAAAAAGACATTGAATTTTAAAGCTCTTTTCTTAAACGAGCTACGGGCAAATTAAGTTGTTCTCTATATTTGGCAACCGTTCTACGTGCAATATTGTAACCTTTTTCCTTTAAAATTTCCATTAGTTTTTCATCGGGCAATGGCTTGTGTTTATCTTCTACCTCAATGGCCCCTTTTAAAATCTTTTTTACTTCGTGGCTACTTACTTCTTCTCCTTCATCATTGGTAATGCCTTCGCTAAAAAAGAATTTTAATGGAATAATTCCCCAACTCGTTTGTATGTATTTACTATTTGCTACTCTGCTAATAGTGGAAATATCATATCCTGTTAAATCAGCTATGTTTTTTAAAATCATTGGGCGTAATTTACTTTCATCACCATCTTCAAAATACTTTATTTGGTATTGTAAAATGGCGTTCATAGTAGTGAGCAATGTGTTTTGACGTTGTTTTATACTGTCAATAAACCACTTAGCACCATCCAGTTTTTGTTTAATAAACATAACTGTGTCTTTTTGATCTTTACTTGGAGCGTTACTTTTATCGTAAGCTTGTAATGCTTCCATGTAAGTTCTACTTATTCGCAAGTCTGGAGTATTTCTTCCATTTAAACTTATAGTTAGTATTCCACCTTCATCGTTTAAAGTAAAATCGGGTGTAATATATTGTGCTGCTTGCCCGCCATAACTGTCGCCTGGCTTTGGATTCAATTTAGTAATTATACCAATTATGGCTTTAATTTTTTCATCGTCTAAATGCAGTTCTTTAGCAATTTTTTCATAATGTTTTTTGGTAAATTCATCAAAATACTTTTCTAAAACTTCAATGGCTAACTCAATGGCTCGGTTATAATAATCTTTTCTTTTTAATTGAATTATTAAACATTCTTGTAAGCTTGTAGCGCCAATTCCTGCAGGGTCTAACTTTTGAATTTTAGCTAGCACATGTTTCATTTCCTGTGGGCTAGCTTCAATGTTTTGTGCAAATGCCAAATCGTTAATTATTGCATCTAATGGTCTTCGTAAATAACCATCATCATCAATAGTTCCAATTATTTGATTGCCTATAATTTCCTCTTTTTCTGAACTAACTACTGCGCTAAACTGTTCCAATAATGCATCGTGAAAAGTAGATGTTTCGGCTAAAGGCGAATCCTTTCTTTCTTCATTTCCTTCATCGCTCAAGTGAAAACCGTCAGGTTCATATTCATCGTTTACATATTCTTTTACATCAAACGATTCATCGGTCATATAATCTTCTACACTCGTATCTTTTTCGTATTCTTCTGTTTCTTGGGTTTCGGTTTTTGGGTCTTCGCTTGGGGCTGCATCTGCATCTTTATTGCTCAGCAAAGCAGGGTTTTCAATCATTTCCAAATCAATGCGCTGCAAAAAATCGACAGTATTCAGTTGCAATAACTTAATGAATTGAATTTGCAAAGGCGATAGCTTTTGCTGCTGTTTTTGATGGAGGCCTTGTTTTAACATTAATGTAAATTCAAAATTAGTTAATTGCCTTATAAAAATCGTACCATAAAATAAATATTATTCACATTAAAAGTTAAAAAGGATTTGAAACTTGACATACAATTATAAAAAATATATAAAGTATATTTAGCTTAGTTATTATTGTAAAAATTATTGTAAAAATGAATCAATTAAAACCATTGGCTGAAAGAGTTAGGCCCCAAAATTTAAATGAATATATTGGTCAGGAACATTTAACTGGCAATGGAGCAATTTTAAGCGATGCAATAAAAAATAAAAACATTCCATCTATTATTTTTTGGGGACCTCCTGGAGTTGGAAAAACTACTTTAGCTAAAATAATTGGCAACGAACTAAACTTGCCTTATTATGGCTTAAGTGCAATAAATGCTGGAGTTGCCGATGTAAGAAAAATTATTGAAGAGTCGAAAAAAATTGGTAAAGTATTGCTGTTTTTAGATGAAATACACCGATTTAATAAAAGCCAACAAGATGCACTTTTAGGGGCTGTTGAAAATGGAAATATTGTGTTAATAGGAGCAACTACCGAAAATCCTAGTTTCGAAGTAAATAATGCTTTGCTTTCTAGGTGTCAGGTATACATTTTAAAGGAGTTAAATAAAGATCATTTATTAAAAATTATACTACAAGCAATTGAAAAAGATGATTGGTTAAAAACTAAAAAAATTGAGTTAGTAGAAACCGAAGCCATGTTTATTCACAGTGGTGGAGATGCTAGAAAATTATTAAATATTTTAGAATTAATAGTTACTCAAAGTCAAACCGAAATTATTGAAATTAATAATGAAAATACCATTCGTTTATTGCAACAAAAAATTGCTTTGTACGATAAAAATGGAGAAGAGCATTACAATATAATTTCCGCCTTTATTAAATCTATGCGAGGTAGCGACCCAAATGCTACTGTTTACTATTTGGCGCGTATGTTAAATGCAGGCGAAAACATAGAGTTTATTGC
>JBAXCN010000107.1:0-8154 GCA_037141455.1 Bacteroidota bacterium | reverse complement strand
GTTGAATTTTCAACTTTATTTATTACATCCCAGCTGTGGTCGCCTAGTAATTTAACACTTGCTACATATTTTCCAGTAGGTTTACTTCTGCCCCATTCGGTTGGTCCTATAAGCGAAAGTTTATAGTATTCATCTTTTTCGTACAAATGATAAATTTGGTTAATTGTTGGGGTAAACTTTAAATCGCTTTGATAAATTTGCTCTGAAATTTTAAGACGGGCTTCTATTTCACGCACTTGCGAAACAATTAAATCGGCTTGTTTTTTTAATAAAGCAATTTCTTGGTTTGCATAATGGTGCATTGCTTCAACAGCGTTGGCCTTTATTTTATTTTTATCCTCAGGGCGAATTACAGGCGAGCTCACGCTCATTGGTATTGGCGACAAGTTTGCAGCACCTGTATAGTATTCTGTTTCTGTATTTTTATCAGTCATTTAATAAGTATAAAGCAAAAATAAGTATTTATGTTTTAATCCTACAAAAATCATTTTAACTCCATTTTATAAATTACAAAAATCCGTTTCCCTTAACCTTAATCTTTCCTATATTTGCGCGGTATATTTTTATGACAGAAAGAAAAGTAAGAGTTAGGTTTGCTCCCAGCCCAACTGGAGCATTGCATATAGGTGGAGTAAGGACTGCTTTGTATAATTATTTATTTGCAAAAAAACATGGTGGTGATTTTATTTTACGAATAGAAGATACCGACCAAGGAAGATTTGTGCCCGGGGCTGAACAATACATTATTGAAAGTTTAAAATGGGTAGGCATTGAGCCTAATGAAGGGGTTGGTTTTGGAGAAGGAATATATGCACCATACAAACAAAGCGAAAGAAAAGCAATGTACAAACAATATGTTGACCAACTGTTAAACGATGGTTATGCATATTATGCTTTTGATACTGCCGAAGAATTAGATGCCATGAGAGACCGATTAAAAGCTTCGAATGTTGACTCAAAGTACGATGCCATTACGCGAACTACCATGATTAACAGTTTAACATTGCCAGAAGACGAAACAAAACGCAGACTTGAAAATGGCGATGCTTACGTGGTTAGAATAAAATTACCAAGAAAAGAAGAAGTTAAGTTTCACGATGAAATAAGGGGTTGGGTGCATGTAAATACCTCCACGATGGATGATAAGGTTTTATATAAATCTGACGGAATGCCAACTTACCACATGGCAAATATTGTTGATGATTATAGCATGCAAATTACTCATGTTATTCGTGGAGAAGAATGGTTGCCATCTGCACCCTTACATGTGCTTTTATACCGCTATTTAGGATGGGAAAGTGTAATGCCAAAGTTTGCTCACTTACCTTTATTGTTAAAACCCGATGGAAATGGAAAATTAAGCAAAAGAGATGGTGATAAATTGGGTTTCCCAGTATTTCCGTTAGAGTGGAAAGACCCAAATACCGGAGAAGTTTCGAGTGGATACAAACAAAGTGGTTATTTGCCCGAAGCAGTAATTAATTTATTGGCTTTTTTAGGTTGGAATCCGGGCACACATCAAGAATTATTTACTTTGCCTGAATTAGTAGATGCATTTACACTAGATAGAGTAAGTAAACATGGTGCTAAGTTCGATCAAAACAAAGCCAAATGGTACAACCAACAGTATATTAGAAAAGTTGACAATAAAATATTGGTAGAAGAATTGCAAAAGCAATTGGAGTTTTATAACATAAAAGCAGAGGAAAAATACATAGAAAAAGTATGTGCTTTGGTTAAAGAAAAAATTAGCTTTGTAAAGGAACTTTGGGATTATAGCAACTATTTTTTTGTAGAACCCAGTGTGTATGACGAAACGGTTATTAAAAAACGATGGAATGAAAAATCGCCTTTGGTATTAAATGATTTAATAGAACTTTTAATAGGTACTACTAACTTTACACATGCCAATATAGAAACTGCTTACAACCATGCGTTAGAAAGAAACGAGGTGGCAAGTAAAGATTTTTTACAAATGTTTAGGGTTTGCTTAACAGGAGTTGCTGGTGGGCCGCCTATTTTTGAAATGGCAGAATTATTTGGCAAAGAATCAACAATTAATAGGTTAGAAAACGCAAAAAAAAGAATAAAATAATAGATTTATGAAAAATAATTTTGTATTACTTTTTGTTTCAACAATGCTTTTGGTTGCCTGTGGCAATAACAATTATTTTGACAGATGGCCAGGCCAAAAACTAAATACTTTTCCTGTAGAAATGCAAGGAAACTATAAGTTAAATGTTGGATTTTTTTCTGATATTTTTTCGAAAAAAAAAGACAGTATTTTGTTTTTAACTATTGATGAAAATAGTATTCACGAAATAAATAAAGAAGTGAACTTTGAAAACATATTGAGCGATAGTTTGGTACTTTCTAAACTAGGAAAATATTATATAATCAGCTCAAAAAAAACCGACAATAACGGATATTGGACCATTGGGTATTTTACAATGGTAAAAGGAGGAATGAATTATAGTCCATATTTGGGGGTTGATAAAGTGAAGGAAGATAATTTGGCGAAATATTTAAATTTGGTTGCTACCTATAAGTCAGGTAAAACAGTAGTAAATGCATTGCCTTTAAAGGACAGACAAGTTTTTTATGCAACAGGCTCTGATACCATAAAATATTATGAAATGGATGATACTCCTTTTTTAGAATTTTTAGAAAACGAAAAGGCACAAACCATTATTAAGTTTAATAAAATTTACCCTAAAAAGAAAAAGAAATAAATGCAAAGACCAGTTAGAGTTTTAGTTGCCAAAGTAGGATTAGATGGCCACGACAGAGGGGCTAAAGTAATTGCAACTGCCCTTCGCGATGCGGGTATGGAAGTTATTTATACAGGCTTGCGCCAAACTCCTGAAATGGTGGTTCAAGCAGCTTTGCAAGAAGATGTAGATGCCATTGGAGTAAGTATTCTTTCAGGGGCGCACAATACAGTTTTTCCAAAATTGCTAAACTTAATGAAACAAGAAGGAATGAACGATGTATTATTAACAGGTGGAGGAATTATTCCCAACGAAGACATTGAAGAATTAACAAAATTAGGAGTTGGAAAACTATTTACACCTGGCACAAATACCCACGAAATAGCTGAATACATTAAAGAATGGGTAAAAACAAACAGGAGTTTTTAAGGGAGCAATTAACAAATAGTTACCCGTCTGACGCCTTGGCAGCGCAAAGTCTTTTTAAGCGTCTGACGGAAGTTGACTTTACTCCTTTACAAACTTACTACTGTAGCTTTTTCCTTCACTTTCTATGGTAAGCAAATAAAGGCCTTGGGCTAGGTTATTTATGTCAATTTCATTATTTATTAAAGTTTCACTTTTTATTAAACTGCCTTTGCTATCGTATATATTTGCTATTAAGTTTTGTGGTACATTGCCCTCAAATACTATGTTTAGTTTATTGTTAGCAGGATTAGGATAAATAGTACATAATGAAGTTGGTGCAGTTACTTTAACAATATTGTCTTTGGCATTGCAGCCAGGCTGTAAACAACCATTGCTATCTAGTTTTAACAAAGCTGCTGTTTGAAAAAAATTAAATTCTTGTTGTGATTTTATCCACTGTGAACGGTAAACACCTGTAAGCAAAAATCCTTTATCTGGTGTTTGAATAAAACTATATGGTTCAAATCCTTTATCTGTGGTATCGTTTGCAAATAAATCATGTTCCCTATACCAAATGGGGTTTCCTTGAAAATCGACTTTAAATAAAAATGGTATAGAAGTATAATAATTTTGACGATTTAGCTTATAAATAGTTCTATAACCGCACCATAGCACTCCATCCTCAATTATTTTAAAATTACGAATTTGTAAATTGGCATAATCTGTATCTTTAATTCCCATTTTCCAATCTAAAAACTGCCTATTGTTTTTAAGCCAAAGCTTTTTTCCTGTGGTATAATCTATCTCTGCAAACCAAAGCGTGGCATTCATTTTTAAGTTTTCATTTTGGTAAGGGTACTTTGGGTCTTTCCATGGGCGATAATAAGAATCGATCCATGAACACAATAAATTGCCATTAGGTATTTGTAAAAAACTAAATCCATCTAAGTTTACGCTATCTTGGTCACCGCCTGGCCTGCACTCCCAAATCAATTTGCCTGTTGTATCTATTTTTTTAATTACTCCATCCCAACAAGCAGGTCCACCGTGGAAGTCCCAATTATATCTTAAATTTAAAAAAATATTTGCTTTATCTTTTTTATCCTCTTTTATTTCATTTAATGAAATAAAAGTACCTAAAGGATTATAGTTTAAATGAGTCCAAATTAATTGAGTAGAATCTTGACTATGGATTCGAAGTAACCTAGGAGAAGAAAAAGTAGTAATATCATTATTTATATTTAAAAAGGTTGTTAAGGCATAATTTTTATTGTGTATATTAAATAAACCCTCAATTTTAGTATCGAATGTATCGTAGTTTAATGGTATGTTTTGTGGCTTAAAATCAGGGTACGAAAACAAGTTAGATTGTAATTTAATACCATATTTGGTACTGTCAGCATAATTTAAGGCAATTAAAAAATTGTTTTGGGTTGGGTTATAAATGATATTATACTCTCTTCTATATTCTAGGTTGGTGTATTGATTGAGTGTATTTAAAAAATAAAAAAACGAATCACTATTTAGTACATTCCCATTTTTAAAACCAATTTTATTTACTGTAAAACCTTGAGTAACTAACCCATCAATCAATTGGGCTGTGGGGCAAAAAGTAAAAATGGTATCGTTTTGTATAGCACTATTTCTGCCATAACCACCCGGTACAAACTTAAACCATGTATTTTGTGCTAAAAGGTTACAAGTAATAAAAATGCAAATAATAGTAATAAGTGTTTTCATTGGTTATTCAAAAGTAGAATTTTTTTTTAATTATTTAGTAATTAGACCTAACAGGTTTTTAAAACCTGTTAGGTCTTTGGTTGAAAAGTCTTATTATGTGTTTAAAGGAAGTAAAAAATTTGTCCTCAATTCCTTGTCTTTAGCTATCAACTCCTTTTATATATTATTTATACTGAAACAACTTTGTGTAGCCACTTTTATGCAAACGTATAGAATCATTGAAATATGGTTCAAAGACTGTGAAATGCGGATAAAAGACTGTGAAAAACCATTCAACCACTGTGAAATGTGACACAATTACCGTGAAATGTGGTCCATAGCCTGTGAAATGTGGTTCAGGGAGTGTGAAACATGACACAATTACCGTGAAATGTGGTTCGTAGCCTGTGAAAAATGGTCCATAGCCTGTGAAATACGACACAATTACCGTGAAATGTGACAGAGTTACCGTGAAATGTGGTCCATCGCTAACCCCCTTTTTTCCCATTTTTGGAAATTGATGGGGTATCTTTTATTTTTATTATATTTTGATATTTGAAAATTTAATTTTAGAATTGTTGTAGGTAATAGCCACAGATTGAATAAAATATTATGGGGTTTTAGCCACAGATAACACAGATTTTACGGAAATAATGTGTGTATTCTTTGTAATCTCTAGCAAACAACAGAAAGAAATCAGTGTATTCTGTGTAATCTGTGGCAAAACAAAATTAATCATAAGCAAAACAACTAATAAAATATAAATAATATGGAAAACACACCACCAAACGACAACACACCTCAAAATGATGGTAAAGGAGGAGGCGATAACCGCCACTTTACAGTTGATGAACTAATTTATGCAACCAACATTGTGCTAAACAATGCTAACCACCCCGAAATTGAGCCTACATTAACAAAAAGAGGTTATACCGCTGTGGCAATTGATGCAGCCAAGCTTAAAGTTAAAAATTTGCAAGAGCTTGACGAAAAGCAAAAGAAAGAATATAGCGAGCAATACAATGCCACCGAAACCTATAATAAAGATTGGGCTGAGGTAAAAGTAATATATGCCGAACATGTGGAGTTAGGCCGTATAGTATTTAAAAACGATTTTAAAAATTATATGCAATTGGGTTTGCAAGGCGATAGAAAGCATAGTTTTAGTGGGTTTATGCATCAGGCTAAGTTGTATTACAACAACGCTTTAGATAGCCAAGAAATAATGGATGGATTAAACTCAAAAGGCATTACCAAAAAAGAATTGGAAGACACGCTAGCCTTAATTGAAAAAGTAGAAAAGGAAAAATTTAATCAAAAAAAGGAAACAGGCGAAGCGCAACAAGCCACCAAAGTGCGCGATGCTGCATTTGACGAAATGCACGAGTGGTATTTTGATTTGAAAAGAGTAGCTACTAAAGCACTTTTAAGCAAACCCGCTTTGTTAAAAATATTAGGATTTTAAGAACAAAAAAACATCATAAATTACTTTGTTGAAACGCCCAAATTGGGCGTTTCTTTTTTTTTTGACGGGTTGGTTGCAGATAGCTATCGATACACACCAACCGTAAAATTTTCCTACAATCCGTCTGACGCCTTGGCAACGCAAAGGCTCATTAAGCGTCTGACGGGGGTTGACTTTACTCCTTTACAAACTTACTATTATATCTTTTACCTTCGCTTTCTATTGTTAGCAAATACAACCCTTGGGCTAAATTTGAAATAGCAATTTCGTTATTTATTAAAGTTTCAGTTTTTACCAAACTACCTTTGCTATCGTATATATTGGCTATTAAGTTTTGTGGTACATTGCCCTCAAATACTATGTTTAGCTTATTGGAAGCAGGGTTAGGATAGATGGAAAAGGCTTGGTTTTTATAAATATTTAACACATTTGTTGGCTCTGTATTGGTTATGTAAAACGAAGTTAAATCTTGCTTGCAATTTCCTAGGCTATCAGTTGTTGTTACTATTATGGATGTACTAAATGGAACATCATTAATTTCATATTTAATAGTGGAGTCTAAGTTTATGGTGATATCTATACGTAGTAAGGTATCGTTAATTTTGGTTGCAGAATATACTGGCGCTTTTTTTAAATATTTGGTAACAGGAACTGTTACAGCGTAATTCCCTAATCCTTTTGGATTAATATAATCTGCTTGATAGGTTACAGTATTGTTGGTTGGTAATGTATACACATAATTTATTCCCATTTCATCTTGTTGGGCAGGGCTATTATGCGTAAAGTACGGTTGTTTTTCGTTTATAACATGTAAGGTAAATTCCATTACTGCTAAAGTTGTTGCTTTTTTTATGCCCCATTCATACAATACAAAATAATCCCTTACTCCATATACTATTGTATAATAACCAGTATCTAAATTACCTGGTATATACACATCACCTGTTCTAGTATTTATATCTACCCCTGGAATATATACAGCATTCACTTTATTATATACAAATACCAAACTATCGTTTTCATCATCTCGTTCAAATAAATTAATGGTATTCGATTTGCCTTTTTCAATGGTAACTAATGGAATGTCTTTAAAATAAGAAGAATTTATTTCGTACCCCCCACCTGCATAAAAAATATTACCCATAAAAATATTATATTTAAACGAATCTGGTATGTTTTTGCCCTTGTACCACACTTTTTTTTCTTCAAACTCTTCTTTATTGTCTTCAAAATTACCATTGGCGTATGCTTCTGTCCACTCACTCCACACATCTGTTTGATACATTACTTTAACCAAACCATTACAAATATTGGTTTGGGAGCTTTTTCTATATTTTATCCAATTAGATCCACCAGTTTTTTTATTTATACCCGCCCTAAAACTAATAGAATCGGGTATGATATCTGTTTGGCTAAAATACACATTTACTTGGTAGGTATGATTTACTTTAAGTCCAATATTACAGTCTTCACAATGACTCCTTATGTAACTTCCATAAGAATTGAGGGTTTGTTTTTGGGCTTTGCAAAAATTTAGTAGGTTTAGTATTAATAATAGTGTAATAAACTTTTTCATGTTTATTCAAAAGTATAATTTTTTTTCAATTATTTAGTAATTAGACCTGAACAGGAGTTTTTAATTAACTAATAGCCAATTATTTTTCTGCCTTTTTCTACTATTTCTGCTTTCTTTTCTACTTCCACTTTCATTTTGTCTTTATATTCTTGAAGTGTATTTGCAATAGTTTCATTGTTTGTTCCCAGTATTTGTGCCGCTAAAATTCCTGCATTTTTTGCATTATTAATTGCAACAGTAGCCACTGGCACTCCAGCAGGCATTTGAACAATAGA
>JBAXCN010000106.1:0-8263 GCA_037141455.1 Bacteroidota bacterium | reverse complement strand
GTCTATGTGGTTCAGTTTTTTTTATTATAACAACCGTTTTTAAGATTTTAAACCACATAGTAACATAGAAAACAAAGCAAAAATCTATGAGCCCTATGCGTCTATGTGGTTCAGTTTTTTTTATTATAATAACCGTTTTTAAGATTTTTAAACCACATAGAAACATAGAAAACATAGTAGTAACCCTATGTGTCCTATTTGGTTAAGTTTATAGCCTTTGAGTTATAAATTATCTTCCTATTAAAATTACTAAAAATAAGAAATAAAAAAAGGTGTTTTCAAATAGAAAACACCTTTTTAATATTATAATTTTTAAAAATTATTTTATAACACTAATTTTATGCGTATACACTTTACCAGCACTTTCAACTTGTACTAAGTAAACACCGTTAGCAAATGCGCTTAAATCAATTTGTTTTTCGCTTAAGTCGTTATTTTCTATTGTCAATGTCTTAGCCAAACTACCTACTGAATTGTATATTTTCACATTCACTTCTTGCTTGTTATTTCCAAATAATTTAACCTTTACAATTCCATTATTAGGGTTAGGATAAATTGATAAAATATTGTTTGCATTAATTGAATTTTCAATAACAGAGGTCGTATTTGCAATAACATTTACTGTTCTGTAGTAGATATCAGAAATATTGTTCGAGATATCTCTTACTTTATATTGAACTGTATACAAACCTTCTACATTTCCAAAATAATCACCATTTGAGTTTATTGGTAAATTACTTGTAATCACCAAGTTTTTACGAATTTCTGCATCTGAATTATAATTATCAAATATTTGAACTCCAGGTTCAATATATGTATTCCAACGTTCTAAGTTTAAAGTTGATAAACCTACCAATTTAATTGTTGGTGCTTTGGTATCTTTAACTATAACCGTTCTTACAATACTGTTTACATTACCTGAACCATCAGTTACAAAATAGGTAATTTGGTAAGTGCCTAATGAATCTATTTTTACATTGCTTGTTTGGTTTCTATAAAGTGCACTCAATGGCCAGTAATTATCGTTTACTACTACATCGCTTTCATCAAATGTTTCGTTTACTTCTACATACAATGGGTTATTTGTAACTTCAATTGTTGGTTTTATTTTATCTGTTACATTTACTTGTAATCTAAGTTCTCTTGCACTGTTATTCGATTCATCAACTAAATTATAAACCATAAAGTAAGTACCAATTATGTTTTCATTTAATATTCCAACATAGGTAGGATTTAACTGTGCTTTAGTATTGTAATTATCTGACCAATTAATGGCTTGAATTGGATTAAATACTGTTCCTACTTGGTGTAAATATGGACTTTCTTTTGGAGTAATTACTGGTTTAGTTGTATCTTGAACAATAATTGTTCTTTCCACAAACCTTGTAAAATTAAATGCATCTGTAATTGTATATCTTCTTGTATAAGTTCCAATAATATTGGTATTTACAGTACCTGTGGTAATTACATTGCTAGTAATTACGTTTCCTGTATTATCTAAAGCAATTACACCTGGATCGTTAAAGTTTTCTTTTACGTTGGTTCTTAAAGTATTTAAACCAATTAAAGTAATTGAAGGACCAGTACTATTTAATTCAACAATTACTGTTCTATATACAGTATCAGAAGTATTACCTGAATAATCGGTTACAAAATATTTAACATTATAAACTCCAATGTTTGCTGTATCAACTGTTGAAATTTTTCGAATTCTACCACTTATGTTTCCTTCAATATTATCAAAAGCAGCTGCCAACGGATCGGCAAATAGTTTGTTAATTTCTGTTCTTATCACATTTGAACCATTTAAGTTAATGGTAGGTTTAACTAAATCTTGCTTAACTGAAACATTAAAATCTTTAAATAAACCTATTGTACCATATACTGAATTAAATTGTGTTGAATTGGCTAAATCAACTCCTACTCTCATTCTTGTATTTCCAAAAGGCTGGGTTGAAGAAATAGTTAATGTATCGCTTAACTGCTCATCACCATTGTTAATTTTATTTAAAACCAATTCGTTTGATTCAAAATTTGCATTGTAATTTAAATCAACCCAAACCTTGAAATCTAAATTTGTTCCCGCTCTTGGTCTGTTTAAAACAATAGCATATTTTCCACCACGATACAAATTTCCAACTTGAAAAATTGAATTGATGTATTCAAATGAAGGACCAGTAGCATTGTTGAAACTACTATCAATTCCAGCTAATCTAACTCTTCTTAAACCCATAGTGGCATCAGCAACTGAAGCAAAAGCAGCACCATTTCCTGGAGTTTGATATGCATTAATTTGAATAAAGAACGATTTTGTAATAGAATCAACTCCAAAAGCATTGGTAGCGGTTAATCTTACTGTGTATTGTGTTGGGCTTGTTAACCTAACTTGTGGATTTTGACTTGATGAAGATGTTCCATTTAAATATTGAACATTTCCTGGTATAAAAGTCCATCTCCATGAAGCTACTCCGTTAGCAGTTTGATCTTTAAATTTGATTGTATCAGTGTTAAATGCAATATTTTTATCAACTGTAAAACGTGCAATTGGTGGACGATTAATTGGTAAAAAAGCAACTTGTTTGCAAGCAGTATCATATCCAACACAATTGTAAGTAACTAAACATACATTTCTTAGCGAAGGAACAGTAATAACATAAGTACGTTTTGGATTGGTTGAAATTGAATCGTAAGCACCATTTCCATCTACATCCCAACTATATTTCATTAACGTTCCAGTCGATTTTGCTTCATACGAAATTAATTGAGTAGAATAAACCGTATCAGGCATATCAATTTTAGAAATTGGTTTAGGATAACTTGCTGGTTTTGCTAACCAACGTATAATAAATGAAGCTGAATCGTAACCACCTGGCAATGCGCCAGTTCCTGGTTTGTATCTAAAATGTATTGCATTTCCGCCTTTTAATAATGATTGTGCAGCAGTTAAAGGAATTTGACCTGTTGGACCAGCACCAATTGTAATTAATTTTGGAGATGTATTGTCAGGGCCGTTAAAAATAACGATACTATCAGTTGGCCACATTTTAATTCTTTCTACAAATAAAGTAATTGAATCAGCACAAGGATTTATAGTAAAACCTGGGCAATTTGATGGCCAGCTACTTCTTGCATAAGTTTGGTAAGGACCACTAATTCCATATAAAAATCCTTCTTCTTTCGAACTTGAAAAACCTCCCGAACCTGAGCACATATAATTGCCTTCAACCACTTTTATATAATTATTTTTACAAATGGAGTCCGTTCCTCTTAAATTCCAAACTCGCAAACACACTTTAAAGACACCGGGGTCAAATGCTGCTAATCGTGGACTAGCAACTGTGTTACCAGGTTGGCCCGAACCCGTTACAAAATAATTTGCAATTCCATTTGCAGGATCTGTAATACAGCTAATACAAGGTGGGTCAATGGTCCAATCCCATTGAGTTGGTCCATTGCTCGATAAATCAATAAATGGCGCTTCTTCAGTTATACCCATAATACGTTTAAAAGATATAAAATCAGCCCTTGGTCTTTGGCTTGGAGTATCTACATAAATGTATTTTGTTATTGAATCGCGCAACGAATCACGTTTTAAGTTATTTACTGCTAAAAGTTTTACTAATTTTAAACCTGGTGAAGTAAATGTGTATGTAATATTATTGGTAAATCTAGCAGTATCAATATATCCTGCTTGGCGGAAGTAACCTGTTTGTAAAGGATTTTCGTTTGGAAAATCCCAAAATACACGGCTTTGGAAACTTGAAGTATTGATTAAAGTAGCAGGACTATTTATCCAAACAGTATCTTGTGCATAAAAATTTGCTATTGGTGGTTGTGGTGGTCCGCCTGCACCCGAAACAACTTGAAAACGCATATTGGCACGATTAGAATAAGTACTGCCTGCTATACCAGTTGGGCATACAGTTCCTGTTTGTGAATCGCTCCAAGCTTGTAAAACCGAAACAAAAGAAGTTGCAGTATTTTCTACTTGAGGAGTAGCAGTATAGTTATTATTTCCATTGTCATGGCAAACATCAACCAATACATTCGAAACTCCATCCCACATAAAGCTTGGTGAAAATGTATGTAAATTCCAACCAGTAGCAGGTGTATAAGAAGAGGTTGTATGCACCAATATTAAACCTGTATTGTCCCACGTTGTTGTTACAACAGTTGCAGTTGTATTTTTCATTTTAACTGTAAAGTTTTGGTGGGCACCAGCTCCATTGGTATTGGTTACATTGAATGAAACGCTGTTAAAGCTAGTAGTTGTAGTTAAACCAAGTGCATTTAATTCTGATGCTAAAATTAACATTTGAACCCTTGATTGTGAAAACCAAGCTCCATAAGGACAAGGTTGAGAGTTACCAGCATTGGTTGTGGTTCCTGAACCTACAGTAATTGTAGTTTGAGCCTTAGCTCCTAAAAAAATCAAAGTTAGTAACACTAACAGTTGAAATTTTCTTGTTAAAAGTAAATTAATCTTCATATATTTTATTTGTTTATTTTATTCTTTTTTCAAATTTATTAAATATTTCTTAAAGTCAAAATCATTTTTTAGTTTGGCTTAGAAAATTCAGCTTTTTTTACAAAATTATTATCGGTCATGGTTAATAAAAAAGCAATTAAATCTTGTTTTTGTTCTTCGGTTAATTGTAATCCTCCAGTTACTTGGTGTTTTCCTATATTTGGGTCAACCCAAGGCGATGGAAAACCTCCAGTATTATAAAAATCTATTACATCTTTTAACGTTTGTTTACTTCCATTGTGCATGTATGGTGCTGTAAACGCTAAGTTTCGTAAACTAGGTGTTTTAAATTTTCCTAAATCATTAGTTCTATTAGTAATACGAAATAAACCTGAATCGGTTAGTTCTTTTTGCAATCCATTATTTTTAAACTGAAAGTCAGTCATATAAAAACTTTTTTCAGCACCATGACAATGAAAACAATCAGCACCTTTTATATTTTCTAACGGTTTGCTTTCAGAATAAAATAGGGCATATCCTCTTTTTTCTTCATCTGTAAATACATTGAAATTTTTAGTTGCTAAATATTCATCGTATTTCGATTCGAACGAAACCAAAGTTCTTTCAAATTGTGCCAATGCTTTTTGAATTAAACTGGTGTAAATAGAATCTGTGCCAAAAGCTTTTTTAAATAATTTGGGGTAAACAGCACTTGTTTGTAATCTTTCAATTACAACTTTTAAATCACTGGCCATTTCTATTGGATTTAAAATGGGTACTATTGATTGTCTTTCTAAGGTTGGTGAACTTCCATCCCAAAAAAAGCGATGGATGGTATCGATGGCTTTACTTTCTTGAAATGCAATATTGAACAACGGCATTGAGTTTCGCGTGGTGGGTTGGTTAAACGCACCTTTGCTAAATTTTACAGTATCGGAAAAAGCAAAAGCGCTATTGTGACAACTGGCACACGAAATGGAATTATTTACAGAAAGCATGGGTTCGTAAAACAACTTTCTTCCCAACTCCACTCCTGCCTTGGTTAATGGATTATCAGCCGGAGATTTTACTTGATTACTTTCCTTATTTAAAAAAGATGGGTATTGAATAATATATGGCGTTTGATCCCATTCGCTTGTTGGGTTTTCTATTTTTATATCTTTGGTGCAAGCAAAAAGGAGGACAATTACTGAAAAATAAAATAAACTTTTAAACTTATATTTCATAAAAACTATTCTGCTTTTACATTTTCAACACTAAACATACCTGCCATGTTTGGTAATATTTTTTGTTTAATTATTGGCTCAAATTCATTGTGAATATCCTTTGGATCATTTTTTAAATCGTAAATAAATGGATTATTAAAAAATTTACTTAAGTCTAATTTTAAATCAAACGAAATGCCTTTCAATGAATCTTTTACTTTATAAGTTAACAAATCAAAGTTTTTATTAACCACATTTGGGCTGCCTCCAATATGCAAACTAAAAGTTTGTAACGATGGTATTCTTCGTCCTTCAATTCTAAAATGAACATATCCACTTGTCCAACTCCAATACATTCCCAAAGCAGGATCTAAATCGCCCGATTGATCGCCAACATGATTGCGCAAACTATCTACACCAATATTAAACCTTATGTTATTATACAAACCCGCAGGTATATTGCTTATTGTAAATTTATATTCAAAAGCATCAAGACCCGAGTTTAACTTATACGTTCCCACATCCACCCAAGTTTTTTTATTAAAATCAAATAACTGAACGTTTGAAATGCGATAAGCTAAATCAGAAATGGTGATGGTATCATTTGCATTGGTAATATAATTTTGCGAACCATAAATAATTGGTGTATTGGCAAAATAATGCTTAAAGTTGAGTGTTAATTTACCCGAAACTGGAAACAATATTCCATTAAAATTTTTAATAGTATCCAATGCATTGATTGGTGTTTCTATTTTCATTGGGTTTTCCTTACCGCACGATGAAATAATTATGAGCCCTATTGATAATATTTTAAAAATATTTTTCATTTTTATTTAATTTATTTATCAAATTTACCATCTTGCAATCCAATTAAAAAGTTTAATCCCTTAATTTTTACTTAAAAACAAATTTATGGCTAGTTTTGATATAGTTTCCAAAATAGATTTACAAAAAATAGATAATGCAATAAACACTGCAGCCAAAGAATTGGTAAACAGATACGATTTAAAAGATGCTGAATGCAGTATTGATATTGATAAAAAAAGTAAATTAGTAAAAATTGCCGCCAATCAGGATATGGCTTTAACCAGTATTATCGATATTATTTTAAGTAAATTTAGCAAACAACAATTAGATGTAAGAAGCCTTGATTTAAGCAAAGAACCTCGTTCGAGCGGAAAATTAGTATTGCAAGATTTGCCAATAAAAGAAGGCATTGACAAGGAAACAGCCAAGAAAGTAATTGCGTTTATTAAAGAATCGAAGTTAAAGGTGCAAGCCAGCATAATGGACGACCAAGTAAGGGTAACAGCCAAACAAATTGATGAGTTGCAAAGCACCATGGCTGCGGTAAGAGGACACGATTTTGATGTGCCTTTACAATTCGACAATATGAGAAGCTAATGTTCCCACGGTATCAACAAATCCCACGGTTTAAACCGTGGGCAATGTCGAAACCATGGGATTTGTAGAATAAAACAAAAAATATATGTCACATTCATTTAATAAAATATGGATACACGCCATATGGGCCACCAAATTCAGGAAACCCATTATTGAAAGCAACATCGAAAATAAAATATATAATTTTATTTCAGAGCAATTGAGAGAACAAGGCTGTCATGTAAGAATTATTAATGGAATGCCAGATCATATTCATTGTTTATTTTTGTTAAATCGACAAAAATCAATTGCAGATGTTATCAAACAAATTAAAGGAAGCAGTTCGCATTATATCAATCAAAATAATTTAACATCAGAAAAATTTTCGTGGCAAACAGGTTATGCAGCTTTCTCAGTATCCGAATCGGCAGTTGAAAAAGTTTATCAATATATTAAAGCACAAAAAGAACATCATCATAAAAAAACGTTTCAGGAGGAATATGACGCGTTTATAAAATTAAATGGTTTGGAACCATAGCCCATTATAGCCCACGGTTTAAACCATGGGCTAGGTTTAAACCATGGGCTATGATGGGCTACGGCAAAACAAACAAAATAACATTTAATTAGTGGTCACAAAATGATAATTTTCCCTCAAGAAGCATTAAAACTTATTAGAAAATATTTTCCTACTTAATTATAAAACACAATGGGATACATCAAAGAACCAGCAGGTATTAACTTCGTAGTTGACCCAACACCGTTAACAACTGAAGACAGAAAAAAAATTAGTGAAATAATTGCGTATTACAAGGCAACAGGACGAAAAATGCAGTTGACAAAATCTGCGACACGACCTCGTGTTACAACTAAAATTAAGAAAGTAGTTGCTTAATAAATAAATCGTTACAAAGATTGAAAATGAATATAAATGAAGTAATAAATGTTTTGAATTCCAACAATATTGATGGTTTACAACTTTCAAAAAAAAATGGAATTATTTCATCAACTTGGCTTTTGTTTAAAAAGCTTAATTTCTACTATTATTTTGATATAAACCAAAAAATAGAATTTGTGAGTAGATACAGATATTCAGAGGAAGAATTAATAAATGAATTTAAAAATTCAAATTACGACTTTGAATTAGTTATAAATTGATTTGATATTGTATTCTTTTGTTTTTTATCCTGACCACTCCGCACTCACT
>JBAXCN010000105.1:0-8446 GCA_037141455.1 Bacteroidota bacterium | reverse complement strand
AGCAAACTACAACCTCTCACCTCACTGTAATCAAGCCTTCCTAGCACTTCAAATTGGTTTGTGTTGTTTATTTTTCCAATATCTTGGGTTTGAATAAAGCAACATGAATTGATATTTGCTAAATCAATTACATTAATAACACCACTTTTATTTTCATTTACAAAACTAAATGGATCTGTATTGTCACTAATTTTTACTTTCATCCAGGGTGGACATTCAAATAATCCATCGCCATAACTATAAGCCTGACTTAATAATTCTGTCATTCCATATTCCGAATGAATTTTATTGACCCCAAAACCATTTTGAAGTATTTCATGAATTTCGGAACGAATCATTTCTTTTTTTCTTCCTTTCATTCCTCCAGTTTCTATCACTATTAATTCAGGAAAATTTATTTGAAATTTTTCTGCAAAGTCTAATAATCCAAAGGTAGCGCCTAATAAAATTGTTTTCTGTTTTTTGTTGTTCAACTCATTCAAAACTTCTAGTAATTCAGCATGATTGTGTAAATAAAAATTGCTTAAAGGATGTTCACTTGCTTTTATCAATTCATCGCACATCAAAATCAATGAAGAACCTTTTCGTTCTAAATAGGAGGGAAGTAATGCTAAAAAACAGTAATTTTTTATGGGTCCATAAAAGCTTTCAAAAGCAGTAAAAAACGATTGTTGGTAAATGCTTAAATCGGTTATGAAGTGCTTGCTTTCGCCTTGTCCGCTGGTGCTACTGCTTGTAAATATTATTTCTTCATTGGCAGCGCCACAAACAATTTTTTTAGATTTAAAAAATTGAATGGGTAAAAACGGAATTTGTGTAATATTTAATATACTTTGTTTGTCTTCAATTTTATTATGTTTGCAATATTGATTGTATAATTTATTATTGTCGAATTGATAAGCAAATGCTTGCAATGTTAGTTCATCAAAATTTTTTAAATTTGAATTAAAAATGTTATTTATAAAATCGTTATTTTTAAACATTAATTATAAGCTTGTAGTTGGCGTTTTTTGTATATTTTTTTTAGCTCAAAGCTGCAAAGAAAGAGAAATTTATTCTAACATTCCGCAAATAGAATATAAAACGGCTTACTTACTACAAAATGCAGGAAAAGATTCATTGTTAAAGCTTGTTTTTACCTTTAAAGATGGAGATGGGGATATAGGCTTAACCAATGCTGATACTGTATTTCCGTTCAATCCAAAGTTTGATTCAATATCAGGAATTTCATTAAATAAATATTATTTTAATTGTTATGTTTCTTATAAAGAAAAAATAGAGGGAACTTTTTACAATTATATTCCTGTAGGCACTACCGATACTTTTGAGTACAACTTTAGAATACAAAACTTAACACCTGAAGGAAGACACAAAGCCATAAGAGGCGATATTGAGTTAGATATAAATATTTCTCCTAGTCAAAGAATATCATTGTTTAATACTGATACAGTTATTTATGGAGTTTATATTTTTGACAGACAATTAAACAAGAGTAATATAATAGAAACGCCCCCAATTATTTGGAGGCGTTAGTCAATTTTATTTATTAAAAGTCATCATCATCATCATCTTCATCGTCAAAGTCTTCAAAAGTTGCTGGTTCTTTAACATCAATAACATCATCATCTTCGTCATCTAAATTTAAGTCATCATCTTCTTCGATGATTAAATCGTCATCATCAAAATCGTCATCGTCATCATCTGCTGGTTTTTTAGCAGCTTTTGGAAAAGAGTTAAAACTGTCGGCACTTCTTGCCGAAGGTGTTGCAATTGATTTGGCAGTTACTGAATTAAGTTTCATGAGTAAAAAGTTATTTTTATGGTTAAATTGTTGGTTAATTTTATAATATTAAATATCAATTTTGTTTGGCAAATAAATTAACCCTTTTGTTAAAATCAAAATTAATTATTTATTTTTTTAAATATTTTTTTATTGTTTTTATTAAAAATATAACAAGTACCTATTTTTTTATTGTTTTTTGCGATACAAAAGTATAATAAATGACCTTAATCAAATAAATTAATTGCTGCCTTAAAAGTGTTGCAATGAGCATCAACAATATCGGCTATTTTAGGTGAATACCCACCACCCATGGCACAAGCAATTGGTATTTTATTTTCTTTACACAAATTTAGTACAAATAAATCTCTTTTTAAACAACCATTTTTTGTTATTTTTAATTTTCCAAATTTATCTGTTTCTAATATATCTACTCCACACAAATAAAAAATAAAATCTGGTTGATGTTTTTTTATAACAATGGGTAAATTTTTATACAATATAGCCAAATAATCTTCATCATTTATGCCATCGGGTAGTTCTATATCCAGGTCCGAAATTTCTTTATGGAACGGATAATTATTTTTACCATGCATGCTAAGTGTAAAAACATTTTTATTGTCTTGAAAAATTTGGGCAGTTCCATTTCCTTGATGAACATCTAAATCAACAATTAAAATACGTTCTGTTAGTTTATTTTTTAATAAATAGTTTGCTGATATAGCCATATCATTTAGCAAGCAAAAACCTTCGCCTTTATTACTAAAAGCATGGTGTGTGCCTCCGGCAATATTTAATGCACATTTGTTTTTTAATGCATACAAAGCACATTCAATAGTTCCTTGCATAATAGTAATTTCTCTGTTTATTAATTCTGCAGATAATGGAAAACCTATTTTTCTCATTTCGCTTTCTGTTAATAATAGTTTTTTCATGCGTTCCCAATAATCATAAGTATGGGTATTTAAAATATCAATTTCATTACAAGTACTTGGTTCAAAAAAATGTTCGTTTGTTACAATTCCTTCATACAAAAGCTGTTTTGGAATTAATTCATATTTAAGCATGGGAAATCTATGCCCATCAGGCAATGAATGTTGGTATATTTCGGAGTTTGCAATTTTAATCATTATTCTAAATTACAATATTAAAGAAATAAAAAGCATACAAGTTTTGAAAAAAAAATATATTTTGCCAATGAAAATAAATTATTTTAAACGTGAAAATAGCAGTTTTAAAAGAAACACGCGAAGGCGAAAATAGGGTAGCATTAACTCCAGCAGTTTGTACTCAATTAATAAAACAAGGTTACGAATGTTTGGTGGAAGACAATGCAGGATATAATTCTAATTTTAACGATGATGCCTATCTTAATGTAGGTTGTAAAGTTGTTTCAAAACAGGAAGCATTATCTCAAGCTAATATTGTGGCTAAAGTTAATGCACCAAACGATGATGAAATTAATAGTATGCAAGCTGGTTCGGCTTGCATTTCGTTTTTATATGCAGCCAATAATCCTGAATTGATTCAGAAATTAGCAGCTAAAAATATCAGTGCTTTTAGCATGGATGCCATTCCAAGAATATCGAGGGCACAAAACATGGATGCTTTAAGCTCTCAAGCTAACTTAGCTGGTTACAAAGCAGTGGTTTTGGGTGCTTCGCAATTAGGTAAAATTTTTCCATTATTAATGACTTCAGCAGGAACAATTACTCCTTCTAGGGTATTAATTTATGGCGCTGGTGTTGCAGGATTGCAAGCCATTGCTACAGCAAAAAGATTGGGTGCCATTGTTGAATGTACCGATGTAAGACCAGAAACCAAAGAGCAAATTGAAAGCTTAGGTGGTAAATTTATTGAAGTAAAAGATGCAGAAGCTGCAAAAGTAGAGGGAGGATATGCCAAAGAAGTTTCGGCCGATTATTTACAAAAACAAAAAGAAGCAGTGAATAAAAGTTTGTTCATGGCCGATTTGGTTATAACAACTGCTTTAGTAATGGGCAAAAAAGCGCCTGTTTTAATTACCGAAGAACAAGTAAAACAAATGAAACTAGGTGCAGTTATAGTTGATATGGCTGTAGAACAAGGTGGAAATTGTGAATTGAGTGAATTAAATAAAACAGTAGTAAAACATGGTGTTAATTTGGTTGGTCAAAGTAATTTGCCAAGTACATTGCCTCAAAATGCCAGTGAATTATACGCTAAAAACATTCAGAATCTATTGACTCATTTGGCCACCAAAGATGGTTTTAAATGGGAAATGGAAGAAGAAATTACCAAAGGAACTTTGATTACCAAAGATGGAGTGATATTGAAGTAATTGATAAATTGTTAGATTGCTAAATTGTTAAATTGTTAACAAATAAAATGGAAGAAAATAACTTTAAATCATACTTATTAATTGATAAAATTGAAGCTTACAACAAGGCTTTGACATTTAGCAATTTGCTTTGGGATGAAGTTATTAGATTTGACTATTTTGAAAAAAACTCAGTTGGTTTACAATTAGTAAGAGCAGCCGATTCAGTTTCTGCTAATATTGCTGACGGTTTTGGTAGGTATCATAAAAAGGATAAAATTAAATTTTATCAATACGCCAAAGGTTCTGCTTTGGAATGTTATGATTGGCTATTAAAATGTAAACATAGAAAATTATTAAATGATAGTCAATTACAATCATACATTGAAACAGTTCAGAATTTACCCAAATCAATTAACTACTTAATAAAATATACAAACGATAATTTAAAAGAATGAATCAAATTGCTAAATCGCTAGATTGCTAAATCGCTAGATTGCTAAATTGCTAAATTATTTTTTTAATTTGGTAAATCAATCCAACAATCCAACAATCTAACAATCCAACAATCTAACAATACAACAATCTAACAATACAACAATCTAACAATCCAACAATAATAAAATATGTTAACTTTCATCACAAACCACATAGAAATGTGCTACCTCATTATCCTTATGATATTTGTAGGTATTGAATTAATTGGCCATGTGCCATCTGTATTGCATACTCCATTAATGAGTGGCGCTAATGCCATACATGGCGTAGTAATTATTGGTTCTATCATCGTAATGGGACAAGCAGAACATACACTTTCGCTCATCTTAGGTTTCTTAGCAGTAGTGCTTGGAACGCTTAACGTAGTTGGTGGATTTGTGGTAACTGATAGGATGCTGGAAATGTTTAAGAAAAAGAAATAAGTTAATATGGTTGAATTGTTAAATTGCTGAATCGTTTTAAGCAATGTAACAATCTTAACTATTTGACAATCTTAACAATATAACAATCAAAACAATATAACAATATTTTTACATGGAAAACAACATATTACAAATAATCTACTTAATAGGCTCAGTTACATTTATACTTGGCTTAAAATATTTAGGAAATCCTGCCACTGCGCGCAAGGGTAATTTAATGGCTGCCTTTGGTATGGTAATAGCCATTTTTGGAACTATATTTTTATACACCACCGAAACAGGTGCACATTTGCATAACCTTGGGTTTATTTTTGCAGCATTGGCTGTTGGAACCATTGTGGGTTGGATAGTTGCCAAAAAAGTACAAATGACTGCCATGCCCGAAATGGTGAGTTTATTTAACGGAATGGGTGGCGCTTGTGCCATGTTAATTTCAGTTATTGAATTCAAACATTTAAGCGAAACCGATCTATCATTAGTTGAGCCAACGCATTTATTAATAATTGTTTTGGGCTTAATTATTGGTTCAGTTTCATTCGCTGGTAGTATCATAGCTTGGGGTAAATTAAGTGGAAACGTTAAAGACAAATCGTTAGGAATGCAACAAGTTATCAATATTGGTTTATTGTTGGTAATATTGGTGCTCACTGGGGTAATGATATTTGGAAACGGTGCTTATACTGCTGAATTATTCTATGCAGTTTTCGCTTTATCATTATTATACGGAATATTATTTGTATTGCCCATTGGTGGTGCCGATATGCCAGTTGTAATTTCATTATTAAACTCGTTTACAGGAGTAGCTGCGGCTTGTGGCGGATTTTTATACGACAATAAAGTAATGTTGGTTGGTGGAATTTTAGTGGGTTCGGCCGGAACATTATTAACCATTGTAATGTGTAAAGCCATGAACCGTTCATTGTTAAATGTATTGATTGGAAACTTTGGTGGCAATGCCAATGCTGAAGGCGCTGTTCCATCTAACTTTGAAGGTTCGGTTAAAGAAGTTTCTGCAAGCGATGCAGCTATTTTAATGAAATATGCCAAAAAAGTAATCATAGTTCCTGGTTACGGATTAGCGGTTGCGCAAGCACAACATATTGTTCACGACTTAGAATTATTATTAGAAGCTGAAGGTATTGATGTAAAATATGCCATTCATCCAGTTGCAGGACGTATGCCTGGCCACATGAATGTATTGCTTGCGGAAAGCAATGTAAGCTACGATAAGTTAATAGAAATGGAAGAAGTAAATCCTGAATTTGCTACTACCGATGTGGTATTAGTAGTGGGTGCAAACGATGTGGTAAATCCTGCGGCTAAAACCGATCCTACTTCACCTATTTACGGAATGCCAATTCTCGATGTTGAAAATGCAGCCAATGTAATAGTAAACAAACGCAGCATGAAAGCCGGTTATGCAGGTATTGAAAACGAATTGTTCTACAAACCAAAAACAAGCATGTTATTTGGTGATGCCAAAAAAGCCTTGACTCAGTTAGTGAGTGAAATTAAGGCTTTGGGGTAATGTGGTATAAGTTTTCAAAACATGCTTTAGAAGAGTTAGAAAATCGTAGTATTTCTATGGAGATTGCTGAGAAAATACTAGCAAATCCACAGCAAATAATTGAAGAAGATGGAGACAAAAAAATCTATCAATCAATTATTGTTGAGGAAGGAATTGAATATTTAATAAGAATTTTTGTTGCTTTTGACAAAATACCAAATGTTATAATAACTTTGTATAGAACAAGTAAGATTTCAAAATACTGGAACAATGAAAGTAAGATATGATAAAGAAGTAGATGTAATGAAAATTGTTTTTAGCAACCATAAAATAGCTGAAAGCGATGAAGAGAAACCAGGAGTTATTCTTGATTTTGATGCACAAGGAAATATTGTTTCTATGGAGATTTTAGATGCTTCTAAAAGTATCACAAGTCCACTTTCGGTAGATTATGAAGTGGCTGGAATTGATAGTTAGTTAAATCCATTTATTCATTTCCAAATTTTGCAACAGCCCTTTTCTAAATTGTTATCTAAACCCTCACTTCACCTGAAACAAATCTATTTCTCTTACAAGCACCCTAGCTTGGACTCTAAGTTTTTTATACCTAATTAAATTTTTACTTATTATTGTTGTAAGAATGACTAAGCAAGAATACATAGACTTTTGGGTTGCACAAGCTGAAGAAGATTGGCAAACAGCTTTGTATTTAAAGGCTGGCAATAAAAATTTGTTTTTACTTTTTACTTTACATTTGGTTATAGAAAAATTTTAAAAGCTTATTGGATAAAAGATAATGATAGAAATGTACCTCCCAAAACACATAACTTACAATATATTGTGAAGCAAACTAAACTGAATTTAAATGAAATAGATTTTGCTTATTTAGCAGTGTTAACTTCTTGGAATATCGAAGCTCGATACCCAGATTATAAACAAAAAGTTCATAAAACTGCAACAGCCGAATATGTGAAACAAGCCTTAATTAAAACAGAAAAAATAAAAATATGGATGCTAAACAAATTGCAATAAACGAGGCTAAGTCTTTTGTAAATGATTTGCTGAAATCAGGAATTAAAGCAAATAAAACCATGCTTTTTGGATCTTATGCTAAAGGCAATGCTGGGAGCTTTTCTGATATTGATTTAGCAGTTTGGTCGTCTCAATTTACTGGAGTTCGAATGATTGATTATGAAAAAATTGGTCTTGTATTAGGTAATCATACTAATATCGAATTTCATCCTTTTAGTTTAGAAGACAATGCTGAAAACAACCCTTTTGTTGCAGAAATTTTATTGAGTGGAATTGAATTGTAACCGAATCAATTTCTTATTTTTTATTGAAACTAATCCCACACTTCAAATAAATCAAGCAACTTTTTTTTATAAAAAAAAGGTAATCTTTTTTAATAATTATCAAACCATTTCTTTACAAAATGAAGGTTGTTTTAACTACATATTTATTTAAGTTTACCAATTGCTAACTAGCTTATTTTAAAACAATGAAAAAGCATTCATACTTTTTATTTTTTACTTTTTTTGTTGCAATGCAATGTATTGCGCAACAACAAAAAATGTCGGCACTTACTCAGTATTATTTTAACTCAAATAAATATTTAAGTAAAAATAATGGTTATTTAAAAGCATTAATTTTAGTAAAAAACAATATAAATGAAAACAATTTATTAAACCTTGGAGTGCTTATAAATACTAAAGCTGGCAATGTATGGAGCGTAAAAATTCCTTATTTAAAAATACAACAACTAACTTTAATAAATGAAATTGATTTTATAGAAGCTTCTATTGCTGCGCAACCTTTTATGCGCGATTCAGACTGGGTTGAAACAAAAACAAATTTGGTACACCAAGGCTTTAATTTACCAATGGCTTATAAAGGTAAAAATGTGGTAGTAGGTATAATTGATATTGGGTTTGATTATA
>JBAXCN010000104.1:0-8640 GCA_037141455.1 Bacteroidota bacterium | reverse complement strand
AACAAAACCTGCGATTTTGTTGTATTTACCAATATAGCTACAGCTATAAAAAGGAATATTTTTTTCATATCTATTTTAATTTATAATTTATTTTAAATAATTCATTACTACATTGCCATTAGCAATGTTTAAAGTTTTTACAATAGTTCCGTAACTAATAATCAATTTCTCTGTTTTTGAAGGAACTGTTAAGTTTCCAACATAAGTTTCATTCATATTTTGCACTTTTCTAAATAATACATCACCACTTTCTAACTTTACAATAAGTGTGTTTGTGATTTCAGTTGGTAAATTAGCAGCAATTACGTTAAGTGAAACTACTTTAGTGTTTTTCCAGTTAAACGAAGGGTCGGCTTTAATTTGTTTAAAGCTTGAAACTGTGGGTGCAATAACTGTTTTGCGTTCGGCATTTTCTAATTTTTTGCAACTAGTAAATGTAATTTGTATTAATGCTATTAATACTACAATTGATACATGTGATTTTTTCATTTTTTTTATTTTATAATTTGTATTGTGTATTACAAATTATTTTCCAAAATACTTAATTACATGATAATGAGTTGATTTATTATTAAATTTTAATTGATTGATTGGTTTTTGTTTCATAATGAAACTTTGTTTTCTTTTTGAGACTTTTTCTCATTACAACACTAGCGATTTTATATCGAAAATTAAATATCAATTAAAAAAGCTTTATTAAAGTATTATAACCCAAGAATTCTGTGCATAGTATTTTTAATATGTGGCATAAAATTAATTACTAAAAGTAAGTTTTTAAACATTGCTCTTAAATTTAATTTAAGTAAGGGCATTTAGATATAAATTATACTACATAAAAAAAAACCTCAAAAAGATTGAGGCTTTTAATTATTATATAAAATTTTAATAAATAAACTCTCCTTGTTCGGTGGTTACTATTAGCTCGTTTTTATCGGCTGCTGCTACATGCCCAATTATTTGTGCTTCAATATTAAATTTGTTTGCTAAGCTAATTAAACTTTGTGCTGTATTTTCATCGGTATAAAACTCCAATAAATTACCCATGTTAAATACTTTATACATTTCGTGCCATTGGCTATTGCTTTGACTTTGAATCATGCTAAATAAGGGTGGAGTTTTAAATAAGTTATTTTTAATTACACGTAAGTTTTTAACAAAATGTAAAACTTTTGTTTGTCCGCCACCAGTGCAATGCACCATGCCATCTATTTTATCAAAATGGTTTTCAAAAATCTCTTTAATAATAGGGCTAAAAGTCCTTGTTGGTGAAAGAATCATTTTGCCCACGTTTAATGGATTCACTGAAAGTTGGTCAGTGAGTTTTAAACCTCCAGTATATACCAAATCATCGGGAACTTGCGGATCGAAACTTTCACTGAATTTTTTGTAAAACGAAGATAAAACATCGTGACGAGCCATGGTTAAACCGTTACTTCCCATGCCGGCATTGTATTCTGTTTCATAAGTTGTTTGTCCGTAACTAGCAAAACCAACAATTACATTTCCAGGTTTGATGTTATGGTTTGAAATGACTTTACTTTTTTCAATACGCGCGGTAACAGTAGAATCAACAATAATGGATCTTACTAAATCGCCCACATCGGCCGTTTCGCCACCAGTAGAATGAATATTTATTCCATGCGATTGCAACATGGCCACAAACTCTTCAGTTCCTTCAATAATGGCTTGAATTACTTCACCCGGAATTAAGTTTTTATTTCTACCAATGGTTGATGAAAGAATGATTTTATCGAAAGCACCCACACATAATAAATCGTTTAAATTCATTACGATTGCATCTTGCGCAATGCCTTTCCAAACCGACAAATCGCCCGTTTCTTTCCAATACAAATAAGCTAAACTCGATTTCGTTCCAGCTCCATCGGCATGCATAATATTACAAAAACGTTCATCTCCACCCAAATAATCAGGTACTATTTTACAAAAAGCTTGATGAAATAATCCTTTATCCATGTTTTTGATTGCTGCGTGCACATCTTCTTTTTGCGATGAAACGCCACGTTTCATGTATTTATCGTTGGTCATTGGAGGAAAAAATTAAAGCAACGAAGATGAAGAAATTATTTTACTTAATAAATAGAAAAAGGAAAGTTGGGTTTCTTTCGAATTTCGAGTTTATTCTTTAGAATTTGATTTGATACTATCATTTTTATAATCAGTTGCAATTAAACCCATTGTATAAATAATTGTCTTTTCAAGTTTAGGCAAAGTATCAATTTGGTTTATTTTCACTTTGCCTTTTACAATTTCATGTTTTATGGGTTCTTCAATAATTGTATCGCCCATGATTGGATTTTCGACTGGAACTTCCATTGTTTCTGGTTCAGGATAAGCCACTTCTCCTTGTGTTGTTAAAAAATCGACAGGATGTTTAATTACAGGAGGTGGTTCTACAGCCATTTTTGCAATATCAGTATTTTCTATGGTATCAATTTGCCTATTCATACTATCAACCACTTGCACTTTTCCAATGGTAGCATTGTTTCCATTATTATCGGTGCAGCTAAAAAGCGTAGTTCCAAATACTATAAATAAAGCCAAAGCAAACTTTCTACTTGCTGGAATATAGTTAAAAACCGTATTTGGAATTTGAATATTTATAGGTGAAAGTTGTTGGTTTTTAAACCTACCACATACTTTTTGCCCATAGTGTTTGGCAAAATAATTTTGAATGTCTTGGGTGGTAAATTTAGTAAAATCAACAACAGTTTTTTGGCAACTGCCGCAAAATCGTCCTTGTTCGTTAGGAGTCATGGCGCCCCAGTTTTCGTGGCATGGTTCAGGAATGTAAATTTTCATGGTTTTTTATTATTAACTAATTCCAAGATGCAATTGGTTTTAGTTTTCCATAAAAATTATTCACCAAATTTTATGGGTAATACCATTTTCATTCTCACTGGTTTATCGTTCATTTTTCCAGGAGTCCAATACGGCATTAAATTAATAACACGAACCACTTCTTCATCACATCCAAAGCCAAGTTTTTTAATTACATCTATCTTGGAAATACTTCCATTTTTCTCAATTACAAATTGTACAATAACTTTTCCGCTTATATTATTCTCTTTAACGATTTCAGGTATTCGTAAATTAGTCTTAATAAAGCTGTACAATTCGCTTTCACCACCAATAAATTCAGGCATTATCTCAGGGTTAGTAAAAATTGTATTTGAGTCAATTGTTTGCACAACTATACCAGTTGTATATTCTACCTCTTCTTCAAAGTGTGCACTTGTTATTCCTCGTACAGTACCTTGTAACACATTATTATTTATTTGAGGTTTTAGTTTATTTTTGTTTGGTGTAATTAAATCATCTCCTGTTTGTTTTCTTGGTTCAAAGAGCTTAATTTCTTTTGTTTTTGTGGGTTTAATTGAATTGCTACTTTCTAAAGCATCCTGATTATTTCCTGATAAACTGTCAACTACTTCTATTTTAATTATCGCTGCATGATTTCCATTATTATCGGTGCAGCTAAATAAAGTTGTTCCAAAAATTATAAGTAAAGCTAATGCAAATCTTCTGCTTGCTGGTATTTGGTAAATAATAGCACTTGGAATTTGAATATTGATTAAAGCTAGTTGCTCATTTTTAAAATGCCCACATACTTTTTGACCGTAATGTTTGGTAAAATAATGTTGAATATCTTCAGGAGAAAAGTTAGTAAAATCAACTACAGTTTTTTGGCAATTGCCACAAAAACGGCCTTGTTCATTTGGAGTCATTTTGAACCAATTTTCATGGCAAGGGTTTGGAATATTGATTTTCATAGAAAAATTAATTTAAATATAAGTAATGTATTTTAAACAAATGGATGTCTTATTGCAATCATTTTTGTAAAAAAAATTAAGACGCGATAAATTGTGCTTTTACAAAAGAATGTTTTTAACTTTTAAATATATTACTTGATGTCATTCCGAGGCACTTTCGATGATTATCGCAAGCAATCTTTTTAGCTGTTAGATTAACATGCTGCATAAGGAATGATATAAATATTTATTTCTATTTATTAGTGAAATTAAAACCACATCAATATATAGACTACATAGTTTAAACCCTATGTTATCTAATTTTTTATGTGGTTCAAGTTTTTTAAACAATGACACATGGCATTGCAACATCTTTTTATATTGATTTTAAAAAAAAAATTTCTTTCGCAATGAGGAATAGAATTATGAAAGAGCTCAGATATTAATTTTTAAGATCGTATTTCTTTAAAAACTTATCATTCAATTCTTTTTGCTCATTTTTAAAAACTATTGCTTCCCCATTTATAAAAGCATTGGTAATATCATTTGTTTTCATGTCAAGTACATCACCCGAACTGATTATAATTGTTGCGCTTTTGCCTACTTCTAAGCTTCCATAAGTTGAATCAATTCCAACTATTTTTGCAGCATTTAAAGTAATTGCTTGTAGTGCTTGTTCGTTTGTTAAGCCATAAGCAACGGTGGTTCCAGCATTAAACATTAAATTACGGGTTTGCCAACTTTCTTTATGGCTAATGGCAAATACTATTCCTGCTTTTTGTAACAAAAATGCGTTTTTAAAAGGTTGGTCTACATCGTTATGAGCAAGACCTGGTAAACTGTGAATATTACTTAATACTACTGGAATATTTTTTTCTTTAACAAAATCAATACATAAACTTATTTCATTGACATCAACCAAAACCAATTGAATAGTTGGATATTTATTTTGAAAATACATTACACTATTAATAATTCCTTTGGCAGTATTAACATGTAAATATAATTTTTTAGTTTTGTTAAATAGCCCTCGCATTGCTTCTAGTCTAACATTGTAAACTTCGGGTTCAATTTTTTGATATTGAAAAGCAGCTTCAAAAAAAGCGCTCAATTCATTTACACTTTTTTCAACTTGTTCTTTTTGTTTTTCAGCATTTCCACTTGCATATTCAGGCCAATTTAAATGTATTCCTTCATCTGCTTTTACTGTTGCATCTTCCCAATTCCAACCATCAGTTTTCATTATGCTTGAAGTGCCGCTTATCAATCCTCCTTGAGGCACACTTTGTACCATTAAAATGCCATTGAATTTTATGGTAGGTAATAATTTAGAATCGGTGTTATAAGCAATTTGCGATCGCACATTTGGGTTTATTAGTCCATTTTCATAAAAATCGTGTGTAGCTCTAATTGCTTCTATTTCGGTTAATCCTACATAATTATTTAAACAAATTATTCCTGGATAAATATGTTTTCCTTCCCCATTTATAATGGTTGCATTTTTAAATAAAGATTTATAATCATTTCCTACAAAAACAATTTTACCTAAATTAAAAACAATAGTTGCTTTTTCTAACAACAATCCGTTACCAACATGTATGGTTGAATTGGTAATAATAGTGGGTATTTCCTGTGCTTTTAAAACATTAAAGTTTAAAGCAAAAATTAATAAATAAAGTAATATGTATTTCATGCAAAGCAAATGTAGTAGAATAGCAATAATATTTATTAAATTTTTATAATATCACCTAAAGCTGGTATTGTTATATGTTTAAAACCTGCATCTAACAACCTTTCTTTGTAATTAACTTGTACAGGATATTCGCCATGTACTAAAAATATTTGTTTTACTTTACTTTTATTCTGACAGTTTAAGTAGTTTATCATTTCTTCGTAATCACCATGTGCACTGTATGAATCAAGCACCACCACATCGGCATAAACTTGATGCTCTTCTCCAAATATTTTAATTAATTTATCACCATTTCTTAATTTTCCTCCAATAGAATGTGGTTCGGCATAACCAACTATTAAAATGGTATTTTTGGGATTACCAATATTATTAGCCACATGGTGTTTTATTCGCCCAGCTTCAATCATTCCTGAGGCCGAAATAATAATACACGGTTCTTTAATGCTATTTAAATTTTTTGATTCTTCTACCGTTTTTACATAAATTAAATTATTAAATCCAAACGGGTCTTCATCTTTTTTCATGTATTCTATTATGTCTTCGTTAAAACATTCTTCATGCTCGCGCATAATATTTGTTGCGTTAATTGAAAGTGGACTATCTACATACACATTAATTTTAGGCAACTTTTTTTTCGAAGCAAGTTGATCGAGTGCATATACTACTTCTTGTGTTCTGCCAAGGCTAAATGCTGGAATAATTAGTTTGCCTTTTTTTTCTACACAAGTATTGTAAACTACATCGAGCAATTGTTGTTCACTCATAGTATTATCGGTGTGCAATCTATCGCCATAAGTTGATTCAGCTATAATGTAATTTGCTTGAGGAAAAGGCTGAGGATCTTTTAAAATAGAACCATTGTATCTGCCAATATCGCCTGTAAAGCATAGGTTTTTAATAGCATTTCCCTCTTTTATTGTTAAATTAACTGCTGAACTTCCAAGAATGTGCCCTGAATCGGTAAATACAAGTTTTACATTTTCACATACATTAAAATTTTCGTTGTAATTAACGGTTATTATTTGTTTTAAACTTTGTTCTACATCTTCTATTTCATATAGCGGTTCTAAAGGTGTTTCACCTCTTTTTATTCTTCGTTTATTTACAAATTTCAAATCGTTTGTTTGAATGTGAGCACTGTCGCTTAGCATTATTTTGCATAAATCGGCAGTTGCAGATGTGCAAATAATAGGTCCTTTAAAGCCTTGTTTTACTAGGTTAGGAATATTGCCCGAATGGTCGATATGAGCATGTGATAAAATTAAAAAATCAATACTTGCTGGATTAAAATTAAAAACCCTATTCTGTGTTCCTTCGCTGTTTCCTTTTCCTTGAAATAAACCACAGTCTAATAATATCTTTTTGCTATCAATTGTTGTAATTAAATGTTTGCTACCTGTAACTGTTTGGGCTGCTCCTAAAAATTGTATTTCCATCAAAACAAATATAATTGAATTTTCAAATTTCTGTTTTAGTATTATTTTTAGTTTAATTTGTTTTATCTTTACTTTTGAATGACTCAATTTATGTTTTAATCTGATTTACTATAATTAATAAATTATTAAAAAATTTAACCTCATATACTATGAAAAAATTTATAAAAAAACTGGTTGTTGGCAATAAAGAAACAAAGAATGTAGCTCCTACTAATGCTTTGCTTCATAGGGTAAATAATATAAAAGCAATTTGGAATAACGACCATCAGGATGATATAGGAATTGAAAAAATATTTAGGTTGTTTTTAGCTGCTTCTTCTTTTTTGTTTTTAGGAATTTATATTAAAAATTACTTTGGCAAAAAAGGACCTATAAGCCAAGATTTATCAATTGATTTGTTTGTTATTTTTAAACTGCTTTTCCCATTATCTTTAGTAATTTATAATTGGCTACCAAATCCTTACGCTCTAATTTTAGTAATTTGGTTTTTAATAGAAACATTTTTATATGTACCTATTTTAATTTTTGCATCCGATTCAATTGCTAAACCAAGTTCATACAGGCGCTCCATGTTGCTTTTATTTTTTAATTATTTTGAAATAGCATTTAGTTATGCTTTTTTATATGGTTGTGGTAATCATTTTAACAAACCTTTTACTAATTGGTACGATTCCATTTATTTTAGTTTTACTACCCTTTCATCAATAGGTTTTGGCGATTATTATCCAATAACTGGCACTGGTAAATTTTTAGTTTGTACTCAATCTACCATCTTTTTAGCTTTTGTAGTTTTGTTTATTAACTTCTTTTCTAATAAAGTTTTAATGGACGAAAAAGAATAATACTAAAACTTTTTTTACCCAACTGTTCGTAGTTATTTGCGAAGAGTAATAGTAAGGCTGACTACGAATTTAAAATGAAAAAGAGTTTGTAACCATAGGTGTTCGAAACATGGTTTTTGATGTTGAACCCCTTCGGGGTTCTGCTTTGTATATGCTATTTATCCGTGGGTTTCACCCACGGCTATCAATATTTTACCCCTTCGGGGTAAGCAAATTTTGAGGTTTCGAACACCAATGGTTTGTAACTCAATAAAATATTACTTATTGCTGAAATGATGTATTCAATAACCCGTGTCGGACACACTACAATTCATTTTAAATCCTTAAAGCGCTTGCGCTAACTCAAAGGATAGTGAGTAGCTAATAGAATATAGTAAATTATAAGAAGATTCCTACTGAATGACCTAAAAAAAATAAATGTTAGCTGTGTTAAGAATCGTTTTACAAAGTTTCTTATTTCCTCAACATAAACTCACTTTCAACTTGACCAAAAATTAATAACTAACCTCAATTGAACAAAACGAAAAGAGGCTGTCCTTTTGAGACAGCCTCTTAATTTTATATATTAAAATATTTAGTTATTTAAATGCTTTTCTATCAAAATCAACCACAATAGGAGTTGCAATTGCTAACGATGAATAAGTACCAAAAATAATACCTATTAATAAAGCAAAGGTAAATCCACGTATTACTTCACCACCAAATATAAATAACACCAATGTTACCATAAATATAGTTAATGAAGTAATGATTGTTCTGTTCAAAGTATTATTCAATGCATCATTAATAATTGATTTTGTATCTTTAGTATTCTTTTGATGAACATTTAAAAACTCTCTAATACGGTCAAAAACAACCACAGTATCGTTAATTGAAAAACCAATAATGGTTAAAATTGC
>JBAXCN010000103.1:0-8773 GCA_037141455.1 Bacteroidota bacterium | reverse complement strand
TGTTTAAATTGTTGAATTGTTAAAATTGTTGAACTGTTAAAATTGTTGAATTGTTGAACTGTTAAATTGTTTAAATATATAAAACAGGGTAATTAGAAATTGAAATTAGGAACATTAAATAATTAAAATTATAGTAAATTAATAAATAAATTGCAATCAATATAAAATTTTAAATGGCAATATCTTCATCAGTATTTAAAAAATTCTTTAATGGGAAAGACATTCTAATAAGGCATTTAATTATTGCTTTTTTAGCCTTAATATTTGGCTACTTGTCGTTTTTAAATGCTCCTAAAGGTATTGCTTTTCCATTCTTAAGATCTTATATTTCTAATTTCATTTATATAGCTTTAATTTGGAATGGTAATATTTTATTAGTTGATTGTGTACATATTATTTATGATAACAACAAAGAAATTTATAAAAAACTTATAGCATCTGCATTAGTTGCTTTGTTTTTACCTATTTTTATGCATTACGCTTACAGCTATTGGTTTTTCCCTTTGGTTAATGGGTTTAAATGTAATTTTAGTTCAAAAGAAAATGTATCATATTTATTAGTTTCTGTTGTAACTACTTTATTGGTTAATAGTGTTTACACATCAATTGAATTTTTTAACCATTGGCGCAAAACATTGTTAGAAAAAGAAGAATTTAAAAGAACCAGTTTAAGTGCCGAATTTGAAGCATTAAAAAACCAAGTAAATCCACATTTTTTATTCAACTCATTAAATACCTTAAGTAGTTTAATAGATGAAAACCCAAAACAAGCAAACGAATTTGTTCAAAAATTAGCTAGTGTTTATAGGTATGTTTTAACCCACAGAGACAAAGAAACGGTTCAATTAAAGTACGAAATTGATTTTATAGAATCGTATATATTTTTAAATAAAATAAGATTTGGAGTTAATTTAAATACAAAAATAAATGTAAATGAAAATTGCTTAAGTTATCAAATACCAACATTAACATTGCAAATGCTGGTTGAAAATGCAATAAAACACAATGAAATTTCTGCACAAAAACCATTATTTATAAGTATAAGTTGTAACGATAAATACTTAATTATAGAAAATAATTTTCAACCTAAAATATCATTAACAGAAAGCAATGGAGTTGGGTTGAATAATATTATAGAAAGGTATAATTATTTAACTAACGAAATAGTAATTGTAAATAAAACCATGGAAAAATTTGAAGTTAAAGTTCCATTACTAAATATTTATTAAAATGAATATAATAATAATTGAGGACGAAACCCCGGCATTGAATAGGATAAAAAAAATGATTTTAGAAATTGAACCTGAAATCAATATTTTAGCAACTGCCGATAGTATTGTGAGTGCAGTACAAGTTATTGAAAGCAATAAAAACATTGATTTATTGCTAATGGATATTGAATTGGCGGATGGACAAAGTTTTGAAATATTTAATAGAATAGAAATTAATATTCCTGTTGTATTTACTACTGCTTACGATGAATTTGCTTTAAAAGCTTTTAAGGTAAATAGCGTAGATTATTTATTAAAACCTATTGAAAAAGATGATTTAAGAAATGCATTAATTAAATTTAAAACCATACAAAATAATAACTTTAATTTAGTAAATTTAAAACAATTATTAAATCAAGTTTCAATTCCTCAAACTACTATAAAAGAAAGGTTTTTGGTAAAGTTAGGCGAAAGATTAATATCTGTGCACAGTAATGATATTGCCTATTTTAATTCAAAAGATAAATTGACATTTTTAGTTACTAAAAATGGGAATAAATATGTGGTTGATTATACTTTAGATGAACTAGAATTGTTGATTGATAATAAACAATTTTACCATGTAAACCGCCAATTTATAGCTTCTATTTCAAGTATAGTTAATATTCATACTTATTTTAATGGTAAGTTAAAGTTACAATTAAGCCCACCAATTGAAGAAGAAGTAATAGTAAGTAGAGAAAAAGCCAGCGATTTAAAAACATGGCTTGGTTATTAGTTATTCTAAAATTAAAAGTTCTTTTTTAACTAATTCAAAATTTGTCCAAGGTATAAAATGGTCAGTATCTTTTAACGTTATTGCCTTTAAAATATCAGCATTTGTAATATTTTCTTTCATAAATTTTAAATTTCCATAATTAACTAATTTATCCTTGTCGCCATGTATAGCAATGGTTTTACAAGTAATTTTAGTTAAGTTTTTATCCAAATCAATTAAATCATTTTTAAACCACCATAATTCGTGGTTACTTGGATTTAATGCTCCTGGAACTATAAATTGTAGTGGATTTTTTATAAATATTTTTCTCCATTTTTCAGGATTTTCTTAATCTAAACTAACCGCTCCAGCTAAAATTAATATTGCATTTATTTTTTTGTTTTCTACTGCTAAACTCCCTACTAACGGTCCTCCATAAGAATGTCCAACTAAATATATAGGTTTATTATTATCAATTGAATTTATAAAACTATTTAAAACGGTAGTTTAAGTTTTTAAAGTTTGGGGCTTGTTAAAATTACTATGCCCAAATCCTGTTCTGTCTATACTTATTAATCTGTATTTTTTTAGTAAAGCACTATCCATCAAGTAGTTTTTATAAGCATCCCAAGCACCCGGAGAACCATGAATAAACAGGATAGTTGAGCCATTTTCAATACCTGTTTGGGCATAATGAATTTTTAAATCACCTTTAAAATAATCTTTAAAAATTAAATTTACACCTTTAGTTCCAAATTTGTTTTTTGCTTCGCTGTCTTTTATCCTCATTTTCAAGCAACTTTGTGCAAAAACTAAGTAAATTATAAAAATTGTAAAACAAATAACTTTCCATTTTTTCATGTATTTGTTTTAAAATTATTTATTACTTAATGCCTCTTTATATACTTGTAAACACCTATTACGAGCAAATGTATGTTCAACTATTGGTTTTGTGTAATTGATAGATAAAAATTCAGGCACCCATTTTTTTATGTATTGGTTTTCTTTATCAAATTTTTGTGCTTGCAAAGTGGGATTAAAAACTCTAAAATAAGGCGCTGCATCTGTACCACAACCCGCAGCCCATTGCCAACCACCATTGTTGGCACTTAAATCAAAATCTAATAATTTTTGAGCAAAATAAGCTTCACCCCAACGCCAATCTATAAGTAAATGTTTGGTTAAAAAACTAGCCACAATCATACGTACCCTGTTGTGCATAAATCCTGTTTCATTTAATTCTCTCATTCCCGCATCTACAATTGGATAACCTGTTTTTCCTTCGCACCAACTCTTAAAGTCATGTTCATTGTTTATCCAATTTATTTTATCGTATTCGGGTCTAAATGCGCGTTTAACTATATGTGGAAAATGATGTAAAATCATCATATAAAAATCTCTCCAAATCAATTCATTTAAAAAAACTTCACTAATTCCAATTGTTTTTTTTGCTTTTTCTCTAATACTAATTGTTCCAAATCTAAAATGTATACCTAGCTTGCTAGTACCAGCAATTGATGGAAAATTTCGTTGTTCGGAATAATTTTTTATAATAGCTAAAGTAGTTTGTTTTGATGGATAATTTACTACAACTTTTTCAAAACCCATTTCATTTAAACTAATCAAAGTTTGAAGAGTTTCAACTTTTAAAAGTGCATCAAAATACTTTTCTGTTTCATAGGGTTTTAAATAATCATCATTCAATTTGGCTTTCCATTTTCGCGAGTATGGTGTAAAAACAGTATATGGTTTTCCATCATCTTTTGTTACTTCCTCTTTTTCAAAAATACATTGGTCTTTAAAACTTAAAAAATCAATGCTTAAATTATTTAAAAACTGTTTTATTACAGCATCACGGTCGTTTGCGTATGGCTCATAATCGTGGTTAATAAATACTTTTTTTATGTTAAATTTTTTAACCAAACTTTTCCAAATATCATTTACTTCACCATATTCTATCCACAAATCGGTGCCTAGTTTTTGATATTCTAGTTTTAAATCTGAAATTTGTTCATGAATAAAATTTACTCTTTTATCGCTTTTGTTGGCTAATTTTTCTAAAATATTTTTATCGAAAATAAAAATGGGTATTACTTGCAAACCACTTTTTAAAGCATGATACAAACCTGCATTATCGGTAGTTCTTATGTCTCGTCTATGCCAAAATATGGCAATTTCATCACTTTTCAATTTGTATTATTTTTTAGTATTATAAATATTTTTCAACGCATTTTTTATATCTTCAAATTCAAATTTGAAACCTGCTTGCTCTATTTTACTCGATGAAATATTTTGACTCATGAGTATAACAGCAGCCATTTCGCCAAACATTATTTTTAATATAAATGAAGGAACATTAGGCATAAAAAAAGGCTTATTCAGCGCTTTGGCTATTTGTTTAGTAATTTCAAAATTTGTAATTGGGTTAGGAGCAACTGCGTTAAATTCGCCTTTCATATTTTCATTATTTGCAGCATAAATAAACAAGTTTGCTAAATCTGTAATATGAATCCAACTAGTTATCATGTTGCCATTTCCTAAGGCAGATGCTAGGCCAAATTTTGCAGGTGCAGCTACTTTTTTTAAATATCCTCCATTATCACTTAATACTATGCCAATTCTTAACTTTACTACCCTTACTCCAATTTTTTCAAATTCATCTACTTCCTTTTCCCAATCTTTGGTTAGAGTAGCTAAAAAATCGTTGCCTTTTTCACTTTCTTCGTCTAATAGTTTATCTCCATCGTTTTGGTAAATTCCTATGGCTGATGCAGCTACAATTACTTTTGGTTTAACTGCTAAATTTTTAACTGATTCATACAATAATTTTGTTGATACTATTCTACTATCTATTAATTCCTTTTTTCTTTCTGGTGTCCATTTTTTATCTGCTACTCCAGCACCAGCTAAATGAAAAATAGTTTCAACATTTTTAAAACATTGTAAATCAATTTCATTTTTATCAATGTTCCATTTAAAAGAATGAACTTTTTCTTTGTTTTTGTTTGAGTTGGTTAACCAATTTACTTCATTATTACTTGCCAAAAGTATTTTTGTAATTTCATTTCCAACCAATCCACTTCCTCCAGTTATTAAGTATTTCATATTTTTTATATATTTTCAAAACCTTTATATACGGTTATTGTTTGAAATGTAATATATAAAATTTAATAATAACAAATTGGCAAATTTTTCCATAAAAGATGTAGAGACTTTCACTGGTATTAAAAGTCATACTTTAAGAGTATGGGAGCAGCGTTACGGAATTATTAAACCCAAAAGGTCGGAAACAAATATTCGATATTACGATGATGATGATTTAAAATTATTGTTAAGTATTAGTGTTTTAAACGAGCATAATTTTAAAATTTCGGAAATTGCAGAAATGACATCATCTGAAATTAATGAAGCTGTTTTAAAATTAACTTCTAATGAAGGTGAATTCAATAATCAAGTTAAGTCATTAATTGCTGCAATGATGACTTTTGATGAACATGATTTTCATGCAAAGTTAAATGAATATTTTGCTGAATATGGCCTAGAAGAGGCCTATATTCAAATAATCTTACCTCTATTAATTGAAATTGGCATTTTATGGCAAGTAGGTTCAATACAGCCTTCTCACGAACATTTTGTAACCAATATTATCAAACAGAAATTATTTTCGTTTATTGAAGGTCAAATTGGAAACAAAGTAGAGTGTAATAAAAAGTTTTTATTGTTTTTACCCGAAACCGAAACTCATTCGTTAAGTTTACTTTTTGCAAATTATATAATACGTTCTCGTGGACATGAAGTAATTTTTTTGGGGCAGGATGTGCCATTGGAAGATTTAAAAAATGCTTTTAAATATGAAGAACCCGATTATATATATACCAATTCAACTGTCTCTCAATTAAAAATCTCTGTAGAAAAACTATTGCAATTTTTATGCGAAAACTGGCCCAATTCTAAAATATTGGTTTCTGGTTATCAATTTAATATTAGTAATTCTGTTATTCCTAATAATGTAAAATTATTGAGAACAGCCAATGAATTTATTTCATTTATTAACGGAATTTCAGTTGAATATGTTAGGAAAAGTTGATAGTTTTTATTCGATGGTTGTCAGTTGTTAGATTTATATTAAAATATAATTCATTTAATTATCATTTTTGTAAATTCATATTGATTCGAGCAAAATCAAAAATCACAAATCAACGCATCATTTCAATTGCCAATTCTTCTTCATCTTTTACTAATTTGTAACTAGTACTCAGTTCAAAAAGATTATCATTTATTTCTTCTTTTACAAGTTGTCTCACCCTCATTACTACTCTCATCCCCCCTTGAATAACGGTGTACTCCAGCAATCCACCATTTAGTTTCGAAAAAATTTCATCCTGTTCATTTCCCATATTTATTTTAGGAATTTCGCTACTAAACCAATATTCACTTACAATAGTATCTTTTTTTATTATAGCTTTTACTATGGCTTTAGTTCCTTTATAGCCTGCAATTATTTTGGTTTCTTTGGTAATTTCAATTTTAACCTCCGCCTTGGTCGAATCTTTTACAGCATCTGCAACTTCTTTGTCTGTTTTTTTAAAAGCAATTTTTTTCTTTTTATCTAAATTGTTAAAAGCAAAAATGAATTCTTTTTTCGAAGCATCTCTTATAATTATTAACTTTCCAAAAGGAGTAGGTGTTTCCACCCTCGATTTATCATTTTTAAAATAAGCAGTAGCATCTTTTGGTAAATTATTACCCATTAATATTTTTTGGTCTGAGGGTATATCAGGGAAATCCATTTCATAAAATATTTTTCCTTGTTTAATTTGGCTTTGAGCAAATAATAATTGAGTAAAAACAATAAAAGCAATTGGTAAAATTATTCGTTTAATCATGATGCAATTAATTATAAATATTTGGCAACTAATTAACCATTTATCCAAAATACATTGTCCAAAGTTTACTAAACTAAATTAGTAAAATACTTTTAGTAAAATCTATTATTTTCGCCCAATATCATCAAAAGTGCAAATATGGAAATTGTAGAAAAATATACTCCGATTAATAAAATTAGAATTGTAACCGCTGCTGCTTTGTTCGATGGACATGATGCTGCCATTAATATTATGCGCAGAATTATTCAATCAACTGGTGCCGAAGTAATTCATTTAGGTCATGATAGAAGTGCAGAAGAAGTTGTAGATACTGCCATTCAGGAAGATGCAAATGCAATAGCCATGACCAGCTACCAAGGCGGACATGTGGAGTATTTTAAATTTATGCACGATTTGTTGCAAGAAAAAGGTTGCGGTCATATAAAAATATTTGGTGGTGGAGGAGGTGTAATTTTACCTACTGAAATTGCTGAATTACATGCTTATGGAATTTCTAGAATTTACTCGCCCGATGACGGACGCTCGATGGGATTGCAAGGCATGATCAATGATATGCTGCAACAATCTGATTTTGCTACAGGAGCTAATTTATTAGCCGAAGCAAATGAAATTAACCAAAAAGTAAAAGAACAAGATTATAAATCTATTGCCAAATTAATTTCAGCTGCCGAAAATTTTCCAGACGAATTTGCTGTATACAATCAACAAATCAACCAATCAACAAATCAACAATCTAACACGCCAGTGTTAGGTATTACCGGAACAGGTGGTGCAGGAAAATCATCATTGGTGGATGAATTGGTGCGCAGGTTTTTGATGGATTTTGAAGATAAAACAATCGCAATTATTTCTGTTGATCCAAGTAAACGTAAAACAGGTGGCGCATTATTGGGCGATAGAATTCGAATGAATTCTATCAAAAATTCTCGTGTTTACATGCGTTCATTAGCTACTCGTCAAAGTAATTTGGCTTTATCAAAATATGTAAAAGAGGCCATAGATGTAATTAAAGCTGCACAATTTGATTTGATCATTTTAGAAACTTCGGGCATTGGCCAAAGTGATACTGAAATTATTGAACATAGCGATATGAGTTTATACGTAATGACACCGGAATATGGTGCTGCTACGCAATTAGAAAAAATTGATATGTTGGATTTTGCCGACATTATTGCATTAAATAAATTTGATAAAAAAGGTTCCTTAGATGCGTTGAGAGATGTAAAAAAACAGTATCAACGTAACCATCAATTATTTGATAAAAATCCAGATTTGATGCCAGTTTTTGGAACCATTGCATCGCAATTCAATGATCCAGGAATGAATAGATTGTATAAATCTATCATGGAAAAATTGGTAGAGAAAACGGGCGCTAATTTAAACTCAGATTATCATATCAGTGAGGAAATGAGCGAAAAAATTTACATCATTCCGCCTGCTCGCATTCGTTACCTTTCTGAAATTTCGGAAAACAACCGCAACTACGATAAATGGGTAGCTAAGCAAGCTGAAATTGCTGATCAATTATTTGGTTTAAAATCAAGCATTGAAACCATCAAATCATCGAAAATGGATGATAAAGATAGATTGGTAAAAGCTTTGGAAGAAGCTTATTTTACAGTAAATTTAGATTTAGATCCACGCAATAAAATATTATTAGATACGTGGGAAGAAAAGATTGCGCAGTATAAAAATGAATACTATATTTTTAAAGTTCGCGATAAAGAAATAAAAATAAAAACACACTCTGAATCACTTTCGCATTCACAAATTCCAAAGGTAGCTGTTCCTAAATTTAAAGGTTGGGGTGATATTTTACGTTGGGCTTTACAGGAAAATTTCCCTGGAGAATTCCCTTACACAGCAGGAATTTATCCATTTAAACGCGAAGGTGAAGATCCAACCAGGATGTTTGCTGG
>JBAXCN010000102.1:0-8956 GCA_037141455.1 Bacteroidota bacterium | reverse complement strand
AACTCATGCGTTCCAACTGATTAATTGATGAAAGAAGACCTTTGTGCTCAATTGGAAAATTCCAAATGGCAATTCCTTGATCTAAATAACTGCAAACTATTCTAAATAATAGTGGATGCACCAATGAATCCATGTCTATTTTATAGTTGTTTTTCCAGTTGGCTTTTAGCTTTCCAATTCTGGAATCAATTTGATAGTCAAATCGTTTATTAAATAATTTATCTTTCCACAATTCCAATTCTACTTTACCTTTTTTACCTTCAATTATTCTTTCAAGCACCTCGGTATCTATTCTACCATTTTTGTGTAAGTTTCTATAATCGTTGAGCGAAAGGGTTGTTTTAAAACCAAATATTTTAGCTGCTTGGTGCAATGCATCATAAAACTTTAGGTTTTGAAACGAATGAAGTGTATTGTGATGAATAAAATCTTTTAATGGCGCTTGAGCAGGCAAAAAATGCTTTAACTCATGCAAAACCTCATGTTCATTGAAGTTTGATTGATTATTTTTCATTTTTTAAATAATTACATGCTGTTATTTATTTTACAGCATATTGATTTTAATGTTTAACAATAAAAAACATGCGGACTTATGAGCATTAATTGAATACAACAAGGCCTTTGTTTTAAAATGTTTGAAAAAAAATTTGAGATTTTGGGCTGACTAAAAGATATAAATAGTCAACAAGAAAGCCTAAAAGGCTAGATGTTTCTAAATTCTATAGCAGTTTATAGCTTTAAAAATGTATAAACTTAATGGATAAGAATAACTTATTTGATTCGAAAATAAATAGTTACTAGTTAAGTTAATTTGATTGAAGAAAACATTTAGAAAATGTAATTGGATAAATGAATCTTTGGTATCATTTTCTTCATTTTCATCCTCGTCAAATTCGGCATTGGCTATATTTATCGAAGAAGTGTTATTATGGTTTGATGCTTGAATAGTTGATTTATTTTCAACTTTAGAATTTATTGAAAACATGCTTTGTCCAAAACATATTTTTAGCAACAATACCGATGCTAATAACATAAATAAACGAGCTGTTTTTAATTTCACAAGTGCAAATGAAGGTAAAAACTTTGGTATGTCAATTTAAAATTTATTGATTTTTACAAAATGCATACAATACCAAAAGTATTATATTTATTAATATTATTTAAAATCAGCCCAATTATTTATTGTAATAACTTTTCTATCATAGTCAATTAAACCCTCTTTTTCCATATCGTTTAATATGGTAGTAACAGTTTGCCTGGTGCTACAAACTAACTTTGCTAAATCGAGTTGTGTTAAGTAGTTTTTTATAGTGTAAGTGTTTTCAATTTGTTCTCCATCGCTTTCTGCCCAATCTTTTAAGAACTGAATTAAACGCGAACGAACATCTTTAAAAACAACATTATTAAATCGGTTTTCAATGCGTTTAATTTTCAAACCCATAAATTTGGTGTATCCAATTGCAATGCTTGGATTTTTTTCTAAAACACGTTCAAAATCATCCATTTTAAATGAGCAAATACTCACATCTGTAAGGGCTTGAGCGTACTCTTGGCTTTCATTTTCTTGACCGTCATCAAGGCTCATTTGCCCAAATAAATCGCCTTTTTTAATTATTTCCTTAATAATTTCATTTCCTTTACTATCGGTTTCGCATATTTTTATCATGCCTCTTTTTAGCAAAAAAATACGAGGAATATGCTCATCGGCAAAGTATATCATTTCCGATTTAAAAGCCTTTTTAAAACCAACAATAACACACAAGTCTTTTAAATCGCTATTGCTTAACTTCCAAAATAGTTTATGGTCGCGCAGGTACCAGTATTTTAAATCAACTTCAGCCATTTAGTATATTATATTTATAGTTTGAATGATAGCCAAAATAACAAAAATTATTGCAATTGTTTTATCTGCAAACGCAAAAAAAGTATTTATTGGTAATTTTATATAAACTTTACTTAAATAAATTAGTAGTAAATGCAACACAAAAGCCCCAAATGAAGCACCAACAGCAAAAAAAATTAACATTTTATTGTTTTCAAATAAATTTATGTTAAATAATTTATTTATGTGAATATAAGTAATAATTGTAGTCCAAAATAAAATAAGTTGTGGGTTTATTATTGCCAAAAAACTACCCAAAATAAATCCTTTTTTATTGGTTGATTTTGCAATAACACTTTTTTTATTAAACCACAAATAAATTGCAATAATTAATAATAAAAGGATTATTAAAACTTGAAAATAAACAAAATATTGTTCCCACTGAATTACAAAATTAGCAGCTTTTAAAGCTATAAAACAAAATACGAATTCTGGCCATGAACCACCAACAGCAACAAAAATGGCATTTCTATATTTTTGCTGCAAACTACTTGATAATACTGCTAAATTTACTGGACCTGGTTGAATAGATCCGACAAAACTAATAGCAAATGAAAGTGAAAATGCAATTAAAAGTAGAATCATTTTATTTACTTAAATGCATCTTTATTTGTTTCCAAACCAACCAGAAAGGAACATATTGATTGCCTAATTCTATGTTTTGTTTTGCAATAATAAATATGAGTTTATAATGATTAAATAATGCTTGATAAGCATTAAAAAGAAATGTTGATGGATCGTAAATATGAGCAGGTTCGGAAGAAACCCCATTTAACTCCATAATTTTTATATTTAGTCCAGCATTTAAATCTTCAATCGAATTTACTTTTAAATCGAATCTGCCTATATAAAAACCATCAATTGGTTTTGCAATTTTATCAAAGACTTGAACAAGATTTGAGTTAATTAAGTAGTTCCCATTTAAAAATTTTGTTCCTCTACAATGGTTTCCAATTGGTTCTAAAACAAGTTTTTCATTTAAGGGCAATATATCAAACAATTTTTTTTCAAATTTATTTAATAAATAATCTAACCTACTTTGAGCCCTTAAATGGTTTTTAATTAAGGTTTCAATACTACTTACTCCATTACCAGTAATTGTTAAATACTCTTTAATAACTATGCTACTAATTCCAGAAAGTTTTCCATTAGGATAATGAAAATACATAATACCTAATTCCAAATTATAGTCAATATATTCTTGTATTAAAAAATCTTCGTTTATGGTATGTACATAGTTTTTTAATTCTATTGCATTTGATATTTTTTCTACTTTGTTGCCTCTTTCTCCCACATCGGGTTTGGCAATAAATGGATAATTTAATTGTTCATTTGCAACTAAATTTTCTACTTTTTCAAAACTATATTCATGTTTACAAGAAGCTGTTTTCGGTAAATAAGCATTATTTATTTTTTGAAGAATATTTTTCTTTGATTCGCCAACAAAGCCTCCTAAATAAATACCGGGATTAGCAGCAGAAAAAAAAGTAAAACTTTTGGCTTTAATGCTTAAATAAATGTAATAAAAATAAACTGGAATATAAGCAAACCAATAAGGCCAAAACTCAAAACGAGTATGTTTTATAAACCAAAACTTAAATTTATTCATTTATAAAGTTACCTCTGTTTTAAAAATACGCAATGCTATTTCTTCTTCTTTTTCTACATCAAAATAATCCATTGTGAAATTAAAAGTAGAATGGCTAATACAAGTTATACTTACTGTTTTTACTTTATTATTTCTGTTCATTAAAATGCTGTTTTCTAAATTACCATCTCCAGCATTTTTATGGAATTGAATAATACTTTGTTTATTAAAAACTGCAGTATTATTCACAAAATCATTGAACCAATTAGTTCTGTTTTTTATAGCAGATTCATTGTATAACGTAGCTGAACTCCATATATGTGGCTCATTTTCATTTTTTATTGTGGTATGTAACTTTACCCCATCCCATCTTAGCTCATACAAGTCAATTCCATTGTTGGAGTCAACTACTATTAAAGTAAAATTTTCTATTTCTTCAAAATCGAATTCGTTAATAAATTGGATAACGCTATTGTATTTAAAAAAATCTAATAACATTAATCCACGACTCATTTTATATGGAGGCATTGATTCGTGTTTTTCGAAAGCACCATTAAGCAAACACAAAGTAAAATTATTAAGCGAAGTAATTATCCAAGTTCCTCCAGCTAATTTATCTTTTGGAAAAAAAAGTTGTTGGTTATTTATAAAATATTTTTTTGGAAATAAAGCATCAAGTCTATTTGTTTTTTCATCTCTGCTCGATGTAAGTATATAACCATCAATACCATTAGGCAAAAAAGTTACTGTGCACATGTGTTTTGATATTGAATGGTGGCATACGCAATTCCAAAGTTTTTATCTAGTTTTATGTATTCGAAACAATGTTTGCAAGCTATTTGAATAATTGCCATGTGGTGTATGGCATGTTCAATGTTATAAACCAACTCTCTTTCAATACTTGTTTTAATTAAAAATTCGTTGTTATCAACAAAGGTATTTAATAAAATAGCTGAATCCGAATTGTCAATTAATTTTATTTTTGAAATTAATTGATTAATAAAAGTAATGGTATAGGTTTTATTGTGTTCTATTAATAAATTTCTTTCACGTTTATCGTAATTTATTTGATTTAATTTTATACCAGAATGAAATTGAACATACAACTCAAGAATATGACGAATGTGCTTTGCTACGGTATTTCCGCTTAATAAATCAAGTTGATATGAATAATCGTTGTCGTTTATTTGTTGAACTAAACTACTAATTTGATTTAATATGGTTATTGAGTTTATTTTTAAATTATTAATTGGCATGAACAAAAAGTTATTAATTAGCTTTTGATAAATTAATTTGAATTGATACCGTTACATTATCTCCCAATATCAAGCTATTGCCTCCAATTTTAAAGTCTCTTCTAACAAAAGTAAATTCACCTTTCATAGTAGTATTTTCAAATGTAAAAGGAATTACAATATCTTTAGTTACTCCTTTCATATTTAATTTAAAATATCCTCTAAAATTATTCCCATCTTTACCAAAAAAAGAGGAAGCAATGCTTATTTTCGGGTATTTAACAACATCAAAATATTCTTCTTTTCTTAAATGATTATCGCGGGAGGTAATTCCAGTATTTATGGTATTTGCATCAACACTGGCTTTTATAAATGATGTTTTTAATAATTCAGGGTCAAACTTTATTTCGCCTTCAAAGCCTTTAAAACTTCCGGTTACATTTAAACCTGCATTTTTTATTTTAAAAGTAATAGTAGTTGAAATTACTTTTAACGGTGTTTGTGCAATGATTATACTTATTGATAAATATAATATTGTAAAAAGTATTGTAATTTTATTTTTCATTCAATTAATTTTTAAAAGGAGTGTAACAAATTCCAATCATTGGCATAAAGGTTTTTTGACGAAATCTGTCGTTGTCTTTAAATAATTTATTGGCAGTGGTATATTCTGCAAAAATAAAAGTACCGCCAAAGTTTATAGCCCAATTGGGTTTAAAATAATATTTAATTTTTATTTCTGAGTTTAAACTTCCAATATCATTATCGCTAATTAGCAAAGCATTTAAATTGATAGGTTTTGCTTCTTGTTTGTTGCTTGCGACAGTATGTAAGTGGTTACAGCTCAATGCCAATGCACTAGCATTACCATTAACAGAAACAGCAAATTCATAGTTGTTCATAGCATTTTTAAAGTACAATTCATTATTAGTTAGTGCTAAACTTGTGGTAGCGCTTAAAATAATTCCATTTAAAATTAAAATTATATTTTTCATAATTTATAAACTCAATTGATTGAAAACAGTGAATGGTTTTGTTAAATCAAGCTGTTTTATTTTATCAATATTTGAAAATATAATTACCAAATTTAATATAAATACTAATAGCGCCAATGAAAATAATAAACCTCCATCATTCATAATTACAAAGCCTAAAATTAATACATGCGAAGCTATTGCTCCTGCCATAACTCCAGCTGATAATAATGCCCCAATGATTGATTTACTTGGCCAAATTAAAAGTATTGCCGAAATAAGTTCTGCTATTCCGCTACCAATTCTACCAACAGGTTCTATACCCAAAGTTGTAAAAATATATAACGATTCGGTTGCACCAGTAAATTTAAAGAAAAGTGTTTGAAGCAAAATAGCTGCTGCTCCAAATCGAGCAATTAAAATGATGTATTTATTCATTTTATTTTTTATTTTCTAATTATTTATTAAACAAATCAAAGCTTTTTTAAAAAAGTTATTTGTCGGCTAACAGACACAATGCTTATATTTATTTTTTATCAGGTATAAAATCTAGCACAATTGAATTCATACAATATCTTTTATTTGTAGGCGCAGGTCCATCATCAAATAAATGACCTAAATGACCATCACATCTGCCACAAATAGCTTCAATTCTCTCCATTCCGTAGGTTTTATCGGTTTTGTAAACTATGCTTTCTTTATTCGATTGTTCAAAAAAACTAGGCCAGCCACAACTACTCGAAAACTTAGCATCCGATTTAAATAATTCATTGCCACAAGCTGCGCAGTAGTAAGTTCCTTTTTCATCGGTATTCCAATATTTACCTGTAAATGGTCTTTCTGTTTCGGCATGTCGCGAAACTTCGTAAACTTCTATTGGCAATACTTTTTTCCAAACCGAATCAGGTAAAACCAATTTCTTTTTATCGGTATTTGAATAATAGGGGTTCATAGTTTTAGTAATTAAATTTTTGTTTTGATTAGGTGAAGTGTTTTTTAAATGGTTGGTTTTACTAGCTGCTATGAATAGCAATATGCCAGTAAAAAATGCGAGTGTTAAAAATAATTTTAGTTTATTCATTTTGTTTTTATTTATGGTGCAAATGTAATTTTGATGAATCAATTCAAATGTCGGGTAGTTTACATTTATCAAATATTTATTTAACTACCCAAAAATTATTTTTCAATAACCAATTCTGTTATTGAACTAAAAGTCGAACCAATTTGCGTAATTCTTTAACCAATTAGTATTGATATTTATATGTAAATGTATTCAAAAGGATTAATTTTGTTTTTTGTTATAAATTAAAATTAATAGTTAACAAATTAAAATTAAGGGAATTACTTAAATTTTAACAAATACGACAGTTTTAAAAAAATAAGTTAAAAACAGTTTTTTTTATTTGCATTTAACTGAAAATGAATATAAAAAAACTCAAGCAACCTTAATAAACTAAATTCATCAATGTTATAAAAAATAGAAATTCCCTTTATTTTCTATTGCGCTATAAGGCATTTTCTGTTATGTTTGCCTTCTTTGTAAATTACACTAAAAAATAAATAGAAAGTATATTTAAAATATGAATCAATATAAATTAAACAACAATGTACTCGGTTGGGTAACATTTATTATTTCAATTATTACTTACACCCTTACATTAGAACCAACGGTTAGTTTTTGGGATTGTGGTGAGTTTATTTCAGCATCGTATAGGTTACAAATTTGCCATCCTCCGGGAGCACCTTTATTTTTAATGATTGGCAGAGTATTTACATTATTTGCCTCTGACCCTACAAAAGTGGCTTTTATGGTAAACATGGTTTCGGCTACTACTAGTGCTTTATGTGTTATGTTTACGTTTTGGACTATTACACATTTGGGTAAAAAAATATTAGTAAAGTCGATGGAAGAAATAAACATGCAAAAAACTTTTGCCATAATGGGTGCGGGTTTAGTTGGTGCTTTGGCTTTAACTTTTAGCGATACTTTTTGGTTTTCGGCAGTAGAAGCTGAAGTTTATGCTTCTTCAAGTTTTTTTACAACTTTAACTTTTTGGTGTATTTTAAAATGGGAAGACAATGCCGATGAAAAAGGTTCGGACCGTTGGATAGTTTTAATTGCTTACTTAATTGGATTAGCAATTGGTGTCCATTTATTAAATTTATTGGTTATTCCAGCTATTGTGTATGTATATTACTTTAAAAAGAATACTTATACTTTACAAGGATTTTTAAAAGCAAGTGCTGTTGCTATTTTAGCAATTGGTTTTGTTCAGTTTGGTGTAATACCAGGCTTACCAACTTTGGCTACAAAGTTTGATTATTTTGCAGTAAATAGCCTAGGAATGGGAACTAACACTGGAGCATTAATACTAATTTTTGTTCTATTAACTTTAATGGCTTCATTGTTACATTATACTCAAACCAAAAAAGTAAATAGTTTATATATTGCTATTGCTTGTTATGCATCTTTGTTTTTAATTTCATTAAATATAAATTTTTCAACAGGAAGTTTTATAGGTTGGGTAGTTTTAACAGGTTTGTTGTACTTAATTTTCTTTTATGGTAAACTTACCGATTCAGTAAAAAATATAATGGTACTTTCGTTCTCATTCATTGTTATTGGATTTTCGAGTTATGCCATGATTATTATCCGTTCATTAGGAAATCCTCCAATCGATATGAACGATCCTGATCAACCGTTTGCTTTATTATCGTATATTAACCGCGAACAGTATGGCGATAATCCTTTGTTGTACGGTCAGTATTTTTATGCTCGCCCAATTAGTACAAAATCGAAAGGAATGAACTATAGAAGAGTAACTGACGAAAATGGGAAGGAAAGTTATGTAGAAGCGGGCGAAAAATTAGAAAGAGTTTACGATCCAAAAGATTGTACTATTTTACCACGTATGTGGGCCGATAGAGCCGATTATATTCAGGCTTACCGTAGTTGGGAAAGTATACCAGAAGGTAAAAAAGCTACGTTTGGTAAAAACATTGATTTCTTATTGTCATACCAACTTCGTTTTATGTATTGGCGTTATTTTATGTGGAATTTTGTTGGTCGCCAAAACGATGACCAAGGATACGGAGATGACACAAGAGGAAACTGGATTACAGGTATTACTTTTATTGACGAAATGTTGGTGGGTCCGCAAAAAGATATGCCATCAATTATTAAAGACAATAAAGCCAGAAATACCTATTTTGGAATACCTTTAATTTTAGGTATACTAGGCTTGGCGTTTCACATTAAAAAGAAACCCGAAGATGC
>JBAXCN010000101.1:0-9135 GCA_037141455.1 Bacteroidota bacterium | reverse complement strand
GGTCGTTGTTCTTTTAAAATATTTTTATGGGGGGTTAGCTCAGTTGGCTAGAGCGTCCCGATGGAATCGGGAAGGTCGTTGTTCTTTTAAAATATTTTTATGGGGGGTTAGCTCAGTTGGCTAGAGCGCTTGCATGGCATGCAAGGGGTCACCGGTTCGAATCCGGTATTCTCCACAAAAGTAAAAACTCACATAAATGTGAGTTTTTTTATGCATTAGATTTTTGAGCGCCCCGATGCATCGGGGAGGTCGTCGGTTCGACCCCGATACTCTCCACAAATTTAAAGTAAAGGAAACTCTTTGTAGATAAAGGTTTCCTTTTTTTATGCTCTATAGTTTTTCTATTTTGATTTATCCTAAATGTTGACCTGTAACCTTCAAATTGGTCACAAAAATTCACAGGAACTTTAACTATTGCAAATGCAGATGAACTATTTACTAAGAAAATAAAAACCGCTGCTTCATTTATGGATATATTAATTACTAACCATTTGATTATATCAGCAAATGGTGAAAATTTCTGTTTTGCTGATGAAGGGTTGATATAAATATTTAATTTTGGTTTTAAAGAAATCTTCATAAATTCATATTCCCCCTCCCCCCGAATTATTTTAAAAAGAGTAATTGCCTGCCTGTATTCTTATGTATGGGAGTCAGGTGGCATTGCTTTTGAATAATTATTTAAACTTTAGTACATTCATGTAATATCTTTTTTACAAAAAAATAAAGTTTTCAAAACAGAATTACAAACTATTGATTATAAACACTTATTGCAATAATAAAAAAAATTACAGGGAAGCCGAAAACTGTTTTATAGATTAAGCAATTAATTGTTATTAAAATGATTGAATTTTTAACTACATATATTATTTTAAGCTCAATTTTTTATTTCTTACCCTTTATTATATCATTATTTACTGGAAATAGAACATTAGCAGTTTTCATAATTAATTTATTTCTTGGATGGACATTTATTGGTTGGATTTGGGCATTATTCTGTGCTTTATCTTCTGAGGATAAAAAGGAAACAATTATTATCAATAATAATATTTCAAATGATAAAACTATTAATCCAATAATAACACAACCTGTTATGGAAAGTTTGATTCATAATGGTACTACCAAAGAACAATTCGACAAACAAAAGAAACTAGAAAATATTCAATCACATCAAGATAAGATTAGCCAAATACAACAATTAAAAAGTTTATTCGATAGTGGAATATTAACGCAAGAAGAATTTGATCAGCAAAAAAAACGAATTTTAGCTCATTAATTATATGGAAAAAAATATTTACCAAATACTTCAAGATTGGCATGAATTATTAAAGAGTGGCGCAATCACTGAGAATGAATTTGCAGCAAAAAAGAGAGAACTATTAGGAACAGATCAGAAAAAAGAAAATACTACTCAAAAAGAACAGTTTATTCGTGTTCTCACATCAGAAGAACAAGCTCAAATTGATGCTGAATATGACTTTCTTTTTAATAACAAAAATTGGTTTCAAAAAAATAAAAGTGGAATTATTGGGATTTCAATTGCAGTATTAGCTGGTCTGATTATTTGGTATTTTATTGATAATGAGGCAAAATCAAATAATAGTATAGGCTACTCAATTGAAAATCAAGACTCAGTTAGTAAAAAAGAAGAAGTAGATAATTTAAAAGCAGAAAATGTAAAACTAGACTCAAATATAATTTGGAGTACTCTATACCCAGGCAACATTAATTTTGATGAAGATAATAGACTTATAAGAAAAATAATTCGAGATGGAGTAGAATATGAATTTAGAACAAGACTTGTTTACACATTTTATTATTCAAAAAAACAAATACCAAAAGCGGTAGCGATTTTATATTCATACGATTTTACTAATGGGTCGAAAGCAGACTGTCATGCCTGTCATCCAGAAATGGAGATAGCTACTTTTGAATTTTCAAATGGTGAATGGATTAAGAAGAAATTCATCCAAAATTGGGAAGGATCAACTGGTTATTGGGGAGATGGCGCAGAAATTGTTTTTGAAAAATTTAATAATATTGACTGTATTTTAGTACGATCAACTTATAGCAATGGTGGGAAGTCAGAAGATTATATAACTTATTATAATGCAGAATCTCTTAAAGTAGTGAAATCGAAAATTGAGCAATGGTAGTAGAAACAGTAGCTTTAAAGTATATTGTTTAAAAAATATAAATTTATTAGCAATAATTTTATTTTAGTATTACTAATAAAACATATTAGTTATCAATATTTGATTAATATTAACTTCAAAATTTTCATATTATGAAATGGTATTTCAAAGTTTTGATGGATTATGCTACATTTACAGGTCGCTCAAGAAGAAAAGAATATTGGACTTTTGCTTTACTTAATTATTTGATTTTAATTATATTAGCTGTTGCAGATAATATAATCGATACTACATTTAAATTAGAAACTTTAAGTGAAACTATAAACCTGCCATATGGATATATCTTTCTAACCTATAATTTAGCAGTTTTAATACCTAGTATTGCCGTTACAGTAAGAAGACTTCATGATGTTGGAAAAAGTGGATGGTTTCTTCTTATTGGCTTAATCCCTTTTATCGGGGCTATTTGGTTACTTATTCTTTTTTTTACTGATAGCCAATATGGAGAAAATAAATATGGACAGAACTCCAAAGAAAATTCTCATGAAATATTAGAAAATACGACTCTAATAAGCAAAAGTGAATCGGAAAATATAAAATCACAACAGGAAAAAATAAACGAATTACAACAGTTAAAACAACTCTTGGATTCTGGAGTACTAAATGAAATTGAATTTAATGAGCAAAAATTTAAAATTTTAAATTAAGTGAATTAATTTGGAACATTGACTACAAGTATTGCTAATCAATTTCAGTAATTTGGCTTTAGCTAATCGTGTAAGTAGTTTCCAAGCCAGAAGAAGGATCACAGATTATCCAAACTGAGCAAAACCTGGGACGTTAGCTGTAATTTTATGAGCGACCATCTTTTCAAAGGCGATTCTACATTTAGCAATCATGGGACAAGCCAAGGGATAATCCCACGGTTTTATCTTCAAATGATTGACATGGCACAGTTTGCTTTTGACAAAGAAGGCGTTGAGGAAAGATTACAAAATTATCTTGACAAGAATATTTCTGACTTTACCGACTTCTACGACTTGTTCACTGAATTAAAGACCCTCTACATTGACTATCGAGATGGTTTAAAAAACGGTAAGTATTATTCTATAGACAATAAAGTTTCTTTCAAACAAGACCGAAGTAATGAATTGACGTTAAAGAAAAAGATTAAAGACTTTTTTATACAAGGGAGATTAGTAATTTACAATTTTGGTAAATCAGGGGTAATAAATGACGGAGAATTTATTTTGAATAACTTTCTTATTGTCAAAGACGGCAATTTCCAAAAAAGTAAAGAAAGCTGTATTAATAGCTCTGCTGGTAATAAATACAAGTTCCTGATAGAAATTATTGAAAAAGCTAGAGAAGACTTTCTATCGGAATTCAATCAGACGAGAGCTAATTTTGAACATCAAAATTTACAAATTGAAGATTTTAAAGTTCAAGTCTTGAATAGTCAAATAGAAGTTATAGAGCCAATTTTAGGAAATATGAACTTACTCACTAAAATAGACTACTTTTATGAACAGATATTAGATTTAATTGAAATTCTAATGGTTTTCTTCTATGGCATTCAAGCACATGAAAAAACAAATGGTTTCATGACATTGTTTAGACGGGAAGAGTTTGATTATTCAAACATGAATTACAGATATGTTGTTATGCCTAACATGTATGGAAGCGGTTTGACAAAACTTATCGTTTAACAAAACTGCATTTTACATTGGGATTTGTGCAAGTGTGGTTTGTCAAACAAACATCAGCCAATTGTAAAACCAAACTGTGGTTCGGGCAGGTCAAACAAATTTGATCTTTAGTACTCAACTTCAACATCAGTTTTGCAATCAGCAGCGTCTATAGGCGGAGGGAATACTAATCCCACATTTGCACAAAGCCCTAGAAGTTGGCTGTAATAATATCAGACAATTTGAAAACTAAGAAACCTCAAATACCAAGCTTACAAACTGTCAAAGAAGGTATTGACAAACTTATTTTAATAGAGAAATGGGATAATTATAAAATAAAAAGTAGTCCTAAAAAATTCGAGAAAAGATTAAACGAATTATTTATCGGAAATTTAAAACTAATGATATACCCAGTTTATCTTTCAAATGATAAATCTCTTCCAAAAAAGTATTACAGATTACGGAAACAGTCAAATACATTCAATGAAAAATTAATTTCTGAATATTCATACCCACCTAATCATTTTGTAAAAACAATTCAAAGGGCAAATATACCTTATCATCCTGTTTTTTACTGTTCTGACAATCCATCAACTGCAATAATGGAGACTGTAAAAGGAGAAGAACGACTAAATAGCGAATGTGTGTATTATATGTCTGAATGGGAAACTAAAAGTGATCAAGAAATTAGGATTTGTCCTTTTATATTCGACAATGTATCAGAAAAAAATCCATATAGACATTTATCTGAAATAAATAGGACTAAGCTTTTTGACCTTCTAAAAGAACATAGTGATGACGAAAAGAATTCAATGTTTGAAATAATGAAATTTCTTAGCAATCTTTTTACGTTCGACAACACTTATGTAGTTTCAAGTTATTTAGCTTACATAAATCTTTATGCAAATCACAATTTTCGACCTGACATATTTATTTATCCCAGCATACAAAATAAGAGAGATACAGTAAACTTTGCAATTCATCCTAATGCTGTTGTAGAAAAACTTACATTAAAAAGAGTATTCAAATTACGTTTGACAAGCTTTAATGAAAGCACAAGCGATTTCACTATTTCAATTGTTTGGGTTGGACAAAATAATAATGGAATTATTCAATGGCAACAAGTTGACCCCGACACAGAAAAAGGAAGGCGCGTTATAAATGAACTTGACGTATTATTCAAAGCAAGTTAACAATTTACGCCCAACAAGGCGTTTGGTAAATGGATGCATTAGTAAGAAGAATTTCATCTTTTAATCACTCATCAGTTTTTGTTCCAGCTACCAGGATCTTTGTTGGTCATTGGAATATAGAATAAAATTCATAAATTTAATCAACAACAGATAGCCAAGCTGACAGTAAACGGCAATCCCGCCACTTCCCCAATCGCGGTACGTTAGCTGTAATTTTTCACAGGCTGTATTAGAACAAATTTTTATATGACTCTTAGCTTGGAAAAAACTTAATGAAGTATTTTTCATTTCTGATTCTCGATTGACAGATACAGATAAAAATGTAACAAGTGACGACAGTCCAAAATTTTTTAAAATCAGTGTTGAGATATATCCAGCATCAAATGAAATTCAAGAAGAAGAAGAGCATCCATACATTCAGACTTCTTTTGGTTTATGCTTTACAGGAAGCTATCTAAATGGGAGCATCTTAGCTGATACAATTGAGGAAGTTTTATCAAATATTCAAGCAACACCTTTATCTGATATTTCAATTGACAACCTTAGTGACATTGCCTTTGCGGTATATAAACAAGTTTCCAGACAACTTATGCAAATCCATAATGAAAAGGGGTTGACAACTGTTCTTTTAGGTGGTTTTTGCCCTTTTACAACTGAATTTAAACTTTATAAATTTGCACCAAAACCAATCATACCCGGACAACTTGTAGATTTTACAAAAAGTGAAATTATTCTTGTTAATGATATAGTCTTTATTGGAGATAGTGCAGCAGAAATTAAAGCGAGACAACTACTTAATAATTCAAGTAATCAATTCACACCATTTCATATTTTAAGAGACATTATCAAGGATGCCACATTTAAAACAGTAGGTGGAAATATTCAAGCGGGTCTATTTAAAGCTAATAAGTTTAAGACATTTGGCATCATAGAATACGAAGTAGTTGAAGATGAGAATGGACAAAAGCAAATTAATCAGAGCTTCAAGTTCAGAAATCTTTCTCTTAACCTTGATGATAACGAATTAAGAAAAGGAGACTTAAACATTCTTAAAACTTTTTTCAATCCATTTGAACAAGAATGGATAAATTATTTTAATGAAGTAATTGACGACATAGAGCAATAGAACTACTACCAATTTGAACTGAGCAAAAAACAAACTTTTTCAGAATTTAGCTGAAAAATAATTTGGTTAATACCGTTTTCTAAACTGCTGTAATACTCTATTTCGTGATAATTGTTAAGAACTGATTTTAAATAGATTATTCTGAGTATTTTTAAATCACATCGTAAAAAAACGGCATGACAAATACAGAAATTGCAGAATGGGTAGCAAATGAATTCCTTTCCTACAAATTATCTTATCCAGATAAAGGTGAAGAGACTATTGTTAAGTTTATACTTACGATTCGTTATAAATCGGAAAATGCTTCAAATGATTTTAATGAAATAGCAACTTCTAATTTACCTTTTGTCAAAACATTCTTTGATTTACTAGTAACATTAATAAACATTGAGGCAGATGATGGCAGAACTAAAGAATTAGAAATGCTCATTTTTGGAGCAACGCTTCATTTAAGAAAATTGGGATATGTTGAAAAAATTGATAGCGAGGACTTTACATTAGTTAATAGTTGCCTTACGAATATCATTAAATATGTCATTTTAAAAGTAAAAGAAAAGGAAGAACAACCTATGCACTTCTTTATGAATTTTAAAACACTAATTATTCGTCAAATGTATAAAACCTATAAAAGCTATAATGAAATAGAAGCATTTCTTGATATGGTCTATTAAAATCAAGTAAAATGTTTAATTTCAAATGAACAATAGAACAAACCATATTAAAATCATATTTTAAGAAAAAGCTGAATAGTAAGATTAATTTATTTCTCTCATGAAGAAAATTCTATTTATTTTAATCATTTTGTTGAAAATCAATTTAAGCTTTTCACAGGATTCATTAATACTTCATGCAAATACATTTACAGAGAATTTGAAAGTTTATAAAGATTCATTGGGTATAGATATTATTGGTGAAATCCCTAAAAGCAGAAAGGTTTTTTTACTTGCGCCAGGTGGGAAATTTATGTTCAAAGTCTATGGAAATGATTTAATTGGTTATTCAAGTCTTGATTGGCTTGAGTACAACAAGCATGAATCGAAGAAATTGAACCATAATAATATTGAATGGAAGATTCAAGAAGCAAAAAGAATTGATAAACTATACATTGAAGCATTTAATAGTAAGCAACGAAAAGATTCAATTGAGGCTATGAATACTGCTAAAAAAGATTTAGCAAAAGGTTTAAAAGATGTTTTGCAAGTCTATAGTTTTCTAATGAATCCAGATACATACAAAGTTGGATTTGGAATAACTGTAATTAATTATAATAAAAAAGCGATTAAATATATTCGATTTACAATTGTTGGGTATAATGACGTTGGGGATATAGAGCAAACTAAAACATTTAAGGGGATTGGACCAATTGATTTTTTAACAGTCGGAAGTTATGATTTTGAAGATGCTTTTTACTCTAAAGTTATCACCATTTTAAAAATTAAGAATATTTCAGTTGAATATAAGGATGGAAGTAAAAGAGAATTTAATAATAGTCAATTACAAAATACAGTAGCTATCACATTAGAATATTAATTTTAAAGCCTTATTTATTTGGTAAATATACAAGCATTACTTATATTTAAGTTATGTATTCAATCAATTTGACACACAACAATTGTATTTAAAAAATATTTAAAATCCTTTTTGGTAAAACATTAGTAGCATTAATTTATAATTTAAAAAAAAATAGTATGACAAAGAAATTTTTATTACTTGCATTTCTAACAATGTTATTTAACATTGAAAATCTATCAGCACAAACAACTTTACAAGATTACAATTATGTTTCAAGTGGACTTTTGGACGACATCAATAAAGGAAAAGATATAAGAGCAGGTTACAAACTTGAAAGTACAGGTATATCTGAGTCTATCGAACGTGATGGTACAAAAAGAAACGCTCGAATTTATTATTTCAAAAAAATATCTACAGGTAAAACACAAGCATTTGCTGTTGAATGTACAGGCAATGAAGGCAGCAGAAGGTTTATTTGTATTCCAACAGATGATGCAAGTAGTGATATTTGGAAAAAGACATGGGAGGAATTCAATGGAACTGGCTGTGAGTGGAATACTGTTTTTATGTGGTCTTTAATGAAGCTAACTGCTGAAAAACTAAAATAGATTTTTGGTAAAACCAATATAAACTACGTAAAAACCAAAGAAGGAGTATTTAAATTCTGTTATGACTTTAATGGTGGAGGAAATGGAAATCAAAATGATAGATGGGAATGTGATTAGATAAAGAAATTAATAAACTAATATCAGCAAATCCATTTTTCAAAAAGTTTTTTATGAAATCAAAAGAAACAATTTTTATCTTTTTTATGGTTGTTTTCGTAACTACTCTTAGCTGCAATTATAACAATTCAAAAAAGGAAAAAAACTTAAAAGAAGTAAATTTAAGTCAAGCTTTACAAATACTTGATAGTGTAAAAAAAAATGTTAAATATGAAGGTACAGAAGATACAGCATTGTACATGGGGGACAAGGGCTTTGATGTTCAAGGAGCAAAGAAAGCTCAAAATTTTGTAGTAAAAGTTTTAGGGCTTGACGATGTTAGCAAAGATAATATTGATTGCTACTTTTTCTTAAATGACAGTAGTTATATGATAGAAATTCGAAGTCCGATGAGTAAAGAAAGATCGTATAGTACTTTTTATCGTTTTTATCCTAAGACAAAAGTTATTTTAAATGGGGTAAGTTTTGATACAATTAAATATAAAAGCCCTGACAAGTAATAAAAGCTACAGCCAACACGAACTGTGCATAAAACAAATTAATCAAGCTATTTAATTAGTCATTTTTAATTAATCGACATATCTTGCACTTTAAATAGTAATGAATTAACAAGTAAACAATATTTTGGGTCAGGTTTGGGTCACAAATAAGAATAGAAAACAGCAAAAGAGCCTATTTTAAAGCATTATAGTAGATTAAGTGCCCCGATGCATCGGGGAGGTCGTCGGTTCGACCCCGATACTCTCCACAGTTTTA